>NZ_JAVKTS010000004.1 GCF_031460495.1 Tissierella sp.
CCAATTATTACTTATTTGGGAGCATAGCTCAGTTGGGAGAGCACCTGCCTTACAAGCAGGGGGTCACAGGTTCGAGCCCTGTTGTTCCCACCATTAACTATCAATGGCCTGGTAGTTCAGTTGGTTAGAATGCCAGCCTGTCACGCTGGAGGTCGAGGGTTCGAGTCCCTTCCAGGTCGCCAATAAAATCTTTTTAATATAATGTGCCGGCGTAGCTCAGTTGGTAGAGCAACTGACTTGTAATCAGTAGGTCGGGGGTTCAAGTCCTCTTGCCGGCTCCATATCTTATTTATCTACTGGACTCGATTTAGTAATCCAGTATGATGAATATTACTTCTTTAAGGAAGAGTACCCAAGTGGCTAAAGGGGACGGACTGTAAATCCGTTAGCTAAGCTTTCACTGGTTCGAATCCAGTCTCTTCCACCATTATATTATTTAATATGAAATTGTATTATCAACTTGCGGGTGTAGCTCAGTGGTAGAGCCCCAGCCTTCCAAGCTGGTTGCGAGGGTTCGATCCCCTTCACCCGCTCCATTTTAAAAATATGCGCCTATAGCTCAGTCGGATAGAGCAACGGACTTCTAATCCGTGTGCCGGGGGTTCGAATCCTCCTAGGCGCGCCATAAATATTGGGGTGTAGCCAAGTCGGTAAGGCACTAGACTTTGACTCTAGCATTTCACAGGTTCGAGTCCTGTCACCCCAGCCAGTTTTCAATAAAAATATTTCAGCTAATAATCATTTAATAAGATCCATTAGCTCAGTCGGTAGAGCACCTGACTTTTAATCAGGGTGTCCCGCGTTCGAGTCGCGGATGGATCACCAATTTATATCACTATTGAAGTGAATGTGGAGACATAGAACAAGTGCACAATAGTGCTGTTTTTGGAGAGGTACCGAAGCGGTCATAACGGGGCGGTCTTGAAAACCGTTAGGGTGCAAGCCCACGTGGGTTCGAATCCCACCCTCTCCGCCATTTAATGCACTCCGCAACAAATTACAGGAGTGTCCATTAGGACAATTTTTTTATATGGAGAAGTACTCAAGCGGCTGAAGAGGCTCCCCTGCTAAGGGAGTAGGTCCTTCACGGGGCGCGAGGGTTCAAATCCCTCCTTCTCCGCCATAAAAATTTGTTCTGAAAAAAGTAGTATGAAGCTTAAAAATTAATATGCATTTTCCAAAAATATTTTGGGGCCTTTAGCTCAGCTGGTTAGAGCGCCCGGCTCATAACCGGTAGGTCCGGGGTTCGAGTCCCTGAAGGCCCACCATGTATTTTTTCATAAGCTACATAATTAATTTTGCAAGCAAAACAATTTACCATGCCCGGATAGCTCAGTCGGTAGAGCAGCAGACTGAAAATCTGCGTGTCGCTGGTTCGATTCCGGCTTCGGGCACCAATGATTATCAAATACCATAGTATAATAATACTATGGGCCTTTAGCTCAGTCGGTTAGAGCGCCCGGCTCATAACCGGTAGGTCCGGGGTTCGAGTCCCTGAAGGCCCACCATAAGCAGCAAATTATGAATAGTGAATAACTAATAGACTGAGAAGATTGAATAAGTTTTTAACTAAATATTTTCAATTATTCATTATTAGATATTCACTATTAAACTATCATAGGGGTGTAGTTCAGCGGCAGAACGTCGGTCTCCAAAACCGAATGTCGTGGGTTCAAATCCTGCCACCCCTGCCAAAGTATAATTATCTACATATGATGAAAAACAATTAATAACATTATTTGGGAGCATAGCTCAGTTGGGAGAGCACCTGCCTTACAAGCAGGGGGTCACAGGTTCGAGCCCTGTTGTTCCCACCATTGGGGCCTTTAGCTCAGTCGGTTAGAGCGCCCGGCTCATAACCGGTAGGTCCGGGGTTCGAGTCCCTGAAGGCCCACCATAATAACAAAAGAACAGACCAATTGGTCTGTTCTTTTGTTATTATGGTAAGAAACATCTAATTAAGTATTCTCTAATTATAGTTAAATAAATTCATAGCTTACTTAGGCAGGTATTTTTTATTTCAATTATTATCTTCCTTTTCCTTAGAAAATGTTTGAAAAATTGGAACCAGTACTGCAGCAACTATTCCACCAGCAAAACCATTATTATATAAGTTCAATCCACTGTGGACTTGTATTACATTAGATACAACAGAAACATGTAAAAAACCTGCAAATATACCAGCTAGAGGGCCATATACACCTGTAATTGGAGCAAGTGTTGTACCAAATAAGGCAGCCATAATTATACTAGTAGAGGAAGCATCAAATATTTTAAGCAAAGTAGCTAAATATACTCCCAAGAGAATAGGTATAGAGTTTTTAGGATTCTTTCCTAGAGCAGCAAAGGCAATTATTGTCATAATTCCAGCAACTATAGGTCCATTAAAGGTACCTTTTACAAGTATTACATAGAGAATAGATATAAAGCCCATAATACCAATATTTATATAGGCTAGACCATATCCAAATGTTTCAGTAAAGTCACTTAAGGAATGACCACTATGATTTAATACCTTAGAATACCCTTTAAAGCTCTTATTATTTATTATAAATCCAATAAGTAAATAATAAGAAGAAATGAAAATTAATAATCCTAGAACAAACCCATTATATTCTGTGGATATAATCGATTGAGTTCGTATACTAAAGCCAAAGCCTTTGATCAATGAAGTTAGTAATGTACCTATGATGCCACCTGTAAAGCCTATATTATATAGGTTGTATCCGCCATGGAACGTTGACATATGAATAGAAATTGGTATAATTACAAATCCAATTAATATCCCAGTTGCTATACCTAAGGGTATACTAATATAATGGCTTACATTTAGACCAAAAGCAATTTCACTAACTGCAGGAGCTAAAGTCGTCGAGAACAATATTGGTGTGACAATTGTCCTAAAGTTTATCTTCTTATAATTGGAGTATAGCAATCCTCCAATTATAATTGGCCATACATTGCCAATATTTTTTCCTATGAATGCAAAGCCGCTAACTGTAAATGTGGCAGCAATCAAAGGTCCTGTTAAAGGAATTTTTAAATAATATATAAGGGAAATGCATAATAACTTAAGAAGCCCTGAATTTAGAAGAGTTGCTCCAATACCACCAACTGCTAAATAGTCTGTTAGAAGTAAATCAGGGGCTATAATTATGTCGAATAATCCTTTGAAGATTTCTTTAGGTGAATCAACTATGAATCCTATGATAATTAAAAGAATAGGAGTAAAAGATATTAACATAAGATTAAAATTATTATTAGAAATAGAGATTTGCCATTTTTTCATATTACCTCCTGAATATTGTGAAGTGGTACTAATAATTTATTTTTATCATTGGAAAGTTTGCTTAAATATAAACATGGAAGGGATTTCCGTTTATGTGATTTAATGGGGTTTTTAGGGATTAAAGTTTTTAAAAGATATTTTTTTATTATATCATAAAAATATATCATTGGATACACACAAAAAAACAAAGTACAAAGTTATAAAAAGGTTAAGTATTGAATAAATACTTAACCTTTATATAACTATAGCTTCAAGTATTTTTGTTAATAAGTTTTTTATATTGGGAATACAATATTTATTACCAACCATGAGGAGAATAATATTAGTAGGCAATTTGTATCCACTGGAATCTACAAGATCATCTATGTTTGGGAAATCATTAGTTTCGATATATCTACATTTATCTTTTTCTGATATATATCCCTTCTTAATCTCTAAAGATATAGTAAACTTATTTAAATCTTCAGTTATCAAATTATAATTTTCTCCAAAGTATTTGATGTTACTATCTAGAGGATTGCTAATTGTGCCATTGATATTTAGGAGATCACCATTAGTAACAATATTATCAATTGAAAATTTAATGACATTACTAGGGGATCCTAAGATAATAGTTTTTTTATCATCTATAATATCTAATATTGTGATTATATCTAGCATGTGAACAAGGTCGTCATAGTTATGTTTTAAAGTATTATCTTTCATCAATTTATTATTAGATTTAATATAATCATAATAAAATCCAATACAATCAAGTCCAGAGTATATATCTTCTCTCTCAAAACCAAGAGCTAATTCTATAGTTTTTAACTTTAAGTTTTCTAGTTCTAAATATTGCTTGTTATTCTTAACTATTCTATATATATCAAAAGATTTATCTTTGGATATATTACTATTTATTTGATGATGCATTAGTCTATGGTTAATAAAAGGTAAATCGAAGGAATCACCATTGTAGGTGATTATCTTACCAAAAGAAGATATATCTGATATAAATTGTACTAACAAATCCTTTTCTTTAGCTATGGAGTTAGCAAAATATTGTTTTAATATCCATGCGGTGCCCTCAAGATATAGAACTCCAATTAAGTAGATTACATTTTTATCCCTACTTAATCCAGTAGTTTCTATATCTAAAAAGCAGACAGTCTCATCTCCAAAATATTTACTTATATCTAATGAATGAGAAATTATATTTTTTATGACTTCCATAATCCGTTCACCCAATTCTTTATTTATGTTATAATACTATTGTTATGTTTTAATTATACATGGAAATATATATAAAATCAAAGTTTCAATTAGCCATATTGATACTAGAAATTATATACAATACTTTAAGAAGGATGATGTTAATGCTAATTGAAAGCACTAAAAAAGGATTTAAAAAAGGACTTATTACCCTATGGAGGCTTACAAAGATTATAGTTCCTGTATATTTCTTTATTACTTTTTTAAAGATGACACCTCTCTTAGGATATATTTCATCATGGTTTGAACCTGCTATGAAATTATTAGGATTACCAGGAGAAGCATCCCTAGCCTTAGTAATAGGCAATTTTGTTAATTTATATGCTGGAATAGGGGTTATTGCTAGCTTGAGTTTAAGTATCAAGCAAATAACTATCTTATCAGTGATGCTATCCTTTTCCCACAGCATGTTATTAGAATCAGCAGTGGCAAAGAGGACTGGGGTCAGTCTAATTATGGTAGTGCTGATTAGGCTTAGTTTAACAATAGCTTCTGGTATAATACTTAATATTATTTTGTAGGAGGAAGAAAAATGGATTTTTGGCTATATATAAAAGAGAGCTCCACTGGGGCTTTAGGTTCAGTAATTACAATGGCAAAGATAATAATTCCTTTAATGATAGCTATGGAGATATTTAAGAGTTTAGATTTGATAGACAAGATATCTAAAAAGATGAGACCTATTGCTAGATTTCTAAACATTTCAAATGAAGCTGTTCTTCCATTGATAATAGGTTTGATTTTTGGACTATCTTATGGAGCAGGAGTAATCATAGAAAGTGTGGAAGAAAATAATTTAAGCAAGAAAGATCTTTATACTTTAATGATATTTTTAATAGCATGTCATGCTGTAATTGAGGATACCCTCTTATTTGTAGTTATTGGAGCTAATTTATGGCTTCTATTGGGGGTAAGGGTAGGGGTTGCTATAATTATTTCTTATTTTGCATCAAAAGTATTGAATCGAATAGAATTAAAGATATGATTAACTAATATATAAACAATATAAAGGAAGGTGCTAATATAGCACCTTCTTTTCATTATTCTATATCGTTTTCATCTTCATAATAATCTTCTGCAACTAGTCCTCGGAAATTATCTCTACATCCTGGGCGACCAGGTTTACCTGGGTCTTCAATTCCACCTACACTATCTGAATCTATTTGTCTTGGGAATAGAGTTGGGAAGGTTCCGCAGATTGGTGAAGTTTCAGGTGATAGTTGAGTAAATCCTGTGGAAAGTACGCATAGTTGAACAGGAACTATTATTTTCTTCTCACAACTAATACAAAGTGCGATTATTAAATCGATTCTTACCTCACCTGTTTCAGGATTTATACGTATATCTCTTGAAATACTGTTTGTAGCTAATCTTGTTTCACATAGTATATTACAGAATTCAGCAAATCTTGGGAAGAAAGCTGAATCAAATACTGAAGGTATACATAATTCAAAGAAATTAGTGAGCACTATAGGTGCGTTTACTGGTGCAATAGGGATATTAGCAGACAGTGTAATAGTTATTCTTCTCCCTCTAGAATCTAGAACTAATACATCAATTTCTACTAATACATTTCCTCTTAAAAATATCCTTTGTGTACCAAATACTGGTGTACCTCTTCCAATGTCATCACATTCTGTAGTGTCAGCAAATATTAACTTTTGATTTGATAGTCCATCAGGACCTACTACTTCAACAAAACATCCTTTTTCATCTCTAACAAATTCTCCACCTGAAAGAATTGTTTCAGGATCTACAATTAAGTTACGAGGGTCATTTATATTTGCCGGATTAAAGAATTTTCTACATCTTATGTCTATTACTCTTAGTATTCTGGAATTTGCTGGTAAGTTAGGAGTAAATCTAACATTATTTACAGTACTAAGAGCTTGTAAGTTTACTAGGATAGCATCGTAAACTTTTTGTACAAAGATAGGTTCTGTTACCACTCTTCTTAGAGTTCCATCCCATTCACAGCCTGTTGTCCCGACACAGCATCTATCAGCAATATTTTGGGTAATGTCTTCTGGTAATATATTTGTTGTACCCATTTTTTTTCCTCCTTTTAAATAAATTTAAGTTTACTTCTCATTGATAATATATTCCGCAGACTATTGTTCTGTTACAAATAAAGCAGTAATATAAAGAACACTAATTTAATATTTATTATTAAGAAGGGAATAATTTTATAGAAATTTTAATGAAAGATGGTGAGTAAATGTCGTTTTTCTTAGATAAGTGGGTCATTGGGAGAACTAGTCATAATAGCATGATATTAGTTAGGAAAGTGAAAAGTGAGATTTTGATGGATAGGTTAGGTGGAGATAAAGATACTAATAGGACAGAGGTAATTGCATCAAATATACTTGAAGAATATGATGTAACTATTGTTAATCCAAATAAAATCTATATAGTATACCAGAACAAAGATATGCACCTTATTCTAGTAACAATTAAAGACAGTAAAATAGAAGAAATCCAACTGACAGTGGATCCTATTTTAGAAGTATTTGATTTAAATATTTTGACAAATAATAATACAATACATATAGTTTACCAAACTAGAATATCAGTTGATGAACAGAAATATTATATTAATCATCATTATTATGATGGAAATAAGTGGTTTAACTATACCATTGATGAAATAACAGCACAAAGAGCTTTAAATCCATTTAAACTAATAGGACTAGATGATAAGCTACTATTATCATACTATAAAAGTAGTTTTACCATTGAATTAAAGGAATTTTCTTTTAGCAAATTGGAATGGAGTGATGGAATAAAATTAGTAGATACACCAACTGAGAAATTGTTTTTAGATATGCTTAAAATAGATGAGTATGTACATTTATCTTATTGCCAATTTATAGATGGAAATTTAGTAGTAAAATATGAGAGGTTATCCTTTGCAGGAGGTATTGAGCAGAATACAGAAATAATATCTAATGAAGGGAGCCCATCTTATCCAACTATAATATTTTATGAAGATAAGCTATGGATTACTTGGGTAGAATCCAATAAAGTATTAAGTAGATATAGCGGAGATAGAGGACAAAGTTGGGAATCAGTCTATATGTGGAATAGTTCAAGAAGTATAGATTTCCTTAGATACAAATATCTGACAATTATTCCTGAAAAAGATGTAATCTTAAATCATTCATTTGGTAAAGTAAGTCCAGACATCGAATTTATTGGTTTTGGATCTACAGCTAATGCCTTAGAGATACCATTAAAAAAAAAGAAGTTTACAAATCCCATAAGGATTTAGAAAATATAGTAATGAAGTTGGAAGAAAGAATTAGTACACTGGAGGATAATATAGAAGAGATTGAGAGATTTTTAAATCGGAGAACTAAAGGAGTATATAAGAAGAGCTTCTAAAAAAAGGCCATATTAGGCCTTTTTAATTAGATTATATAAATAAATTTTGTTCAATGATTTCTTTAACCTTTACCATATCTTTTGTAAGTCCTAATGCTAACATGAGTTTTATTCTTATTTTTTGCCCAGGTAGGTTTCCTCCAAAAATTACACCTAATTCACGCAAATGTTTACCTCCGCCTTCATAGCCATATGAATCTAATACTCTACCAGTAGGACATCTAGATACCATAACTACAGGAATGTTTTGACTAATTGCCTTTTTTACTCCTGGAACCATTGCCGGAGGAATATTACCTCTACCCATGGACTCTATTACTATACCTTTATAGCCAGACTCTAAATAAAAATCAAATATATCTGATTCCATACCTGGTACTGATTTAATTAATGCTACCTTTTCTTCAATATTATCAGTATCAATAAATTGATGGGATACTATATCACGATAAAAGATGACTTGATCATTATCAACTATTCCTAATGGACCGAATTCTGGTGATTTAAATGTGTCTAGAGATAAAGTATTGGTTTTAGTTACTTCACTAGCAGCATTTACTTCATTGTTCATAACAACTAAAACACCCTTATTTTTTGCATTTTTTGAGATTGCAGTGCAAAGAGCTGCAGACAAATTACTAGAGCCGTCATATCCCAGTTCAGAGCTGTTTCTCATTGCCCCTACTACAACAACAGGTTTGTCAGTATGTATTATTAAATCTAATAGATATGCTGTTTCTTCCAAAGTATCTGTACCATGGGTAACGATAACACCTGTAATATCATCTCTAACTATGGTTTTTTTTACTAATTCACCAATTTCCATCATCATTGATGGAGTAATATGTGGGCTAGGAACATTAGCATAATCAATGACTTCAATCTCTGAAAAGTCTTCTATATTTGTAAGCATTCCAATGATATCTTTGGAAGATAATGATGGAATAGCTGCATGAAGCCGGGGATCAATTTTCATGGAAATTGTACCGCCCGTAAATATTATAGCTACTTTATTCTGATTAGACATATAAAATACCTCCAGTATATATTTATAATATAAATATAACATAATTTACACAATTATTGTAAAAAAGAATAAAAAAAAGACTCCACCGAGGAGTCTTCACCCAATTTGGATGTAAATAAACCGTTCAAAAGGGGTATTGGGAATAGAGATCTTATTTGAGGTTACCAGGGGGATAACCACAAACTCATTATAACAAATATCGACAAAAGATGCAATATCTATTTTAAAATATTTCAAAATTAGACAGGAAGTTTACATAAAGCCTTTGAAATAGAAGATTTTTTAATTTTACTTTAATAATATATTGAATTCCTATATAATAGTATTAAATGGATAGTTATTTTAGGAGGGACTCAGATGGATGGTAGATTTATTGAATTAGAAAGCATGTTAAAAAGAAATAGCTTTGAAGTTAAAATGTTTAATAATATTGTAGAAGCAAAAGAAGAATTATTATCTCAAATAAAGCTAGAAGAATCTGTAGGAATGGGTGGATCTATTACAGTTCAAGAAATGGAATTATACGAAGATTTAAGAGATAGAGGAAATGATGTTTACTGGCATTGGAAAAAAGATATTGAAAATGCAATTAATAAAGCCAAAAATGCAGATACTTATATTACTAGTACAAATGCCATAACAATGGATGGTAAGCTTGTGAATATGGATGGGAATGGAAATAGAGTGGGAGCTATGATTTACGGACATAAGGATGTTTATATTCTTGTTGGAAAAAACAAAATTTGCAGTGATTATGAAGCAGCTAGGGAAAGAATTAAAAATATTGCTGCACCAATGAATGCTAAAAGATTAAACCTAAATACTCCATGTGTACATACAGGAAAATGCATTGATTGTGATTCACCACAAAGGATTTGTAAAGCAGAGGTAATACTTCATAGGAATCCAGGATCCACTAAAATTCACATATATTTAATAGATGAAGAACTAGGATATTAATTTTAAGAGGTGTATATATTTGATTTATTTAGACAATTGTTCTACAACAAGACCAAGAGAAGAAGTTGTAAAAGTAATTTCCCAGAGTATGGTTGAAGATTTTGCTAACCCATCTTCACTTCATAGGCTGGGTATGAGAGCAGAAAAGAAGATAAAAGAATCAAGGGAATATATTTCAAGATATCTGAATGTAGAAAGTAGTGAAATATATTTTACATCTGGAGGTACTGAGAGTAACAATATAGCTATACAAAGTGTGGTTAATAAACTACACAAAAGAGGAAAACATATAATTACTACAAAAATTGAACACTCTTCAGTTTTAAATATAATGAAAAGCTATGAAAAACAAGGCTATAGTGTTACTTATTTAAATGTAGATGAACATGGAATCATTTCTTTAGATGAGCTACGAAGCAATATTTCTCAAGAGACTATTCTAGTTGCTATTATGCATGTGAATAATGAAATTGGGTCAATACAGCCTATTTCTGAAATAAATAGACTTATTAAAGAAATAAATCCTAATACAATATTTCATGTAGATGGAGTTCAGGGCTTTGGCAAAGTTGAACTTTCACTAAAAGCATCAGGTGTAGATAGTTATTCTTTTAGTGGGCATAAAATATATGGGCCAAAGGGAATTGGTGGCCTATATATTGATAAAAAGCATACACTAGCACCAATATTATATGGTGGTAACCAAGAAAAAGGATTACGATCTGGAACCGAAAATCTAACAGGTATTATTGGATTTGGTGAAGCAGTAAGAATTATGAATGATAATTTTTATAAAGAAGCCAAACATGCTTATGAACTGAAAAAAAGTTTTGCTACTAAAATTAAAGAAGAAATAGAAGATATAAAATTTAACACGACCTTAGATGAAAGATCATCTCCATATATATTGAATGTTTCATTTAAATATGTTAGGGGAGAAGTTCTTTTACATTATTTAGAGGATAAGGAGATATATGTATCTACTTCATCGGCGTGTTCTTCTAAGGGCACTGAAAAAAGCCATGTATTACGAGGCATTTCTTTAAAGGATGAAGAGATAGAAGGAGCAATTAGATTTTGCTTCTCATATGAAAACACAATAGAAGATATAGATTATACAATTCAGATATTAAAAGAATCAATATCTGATATTAGACAAATAACTAAGAGGTGATTTAGTGGATAGCGTACTATCAGTAAGTTTAGGTGAAATTGCCCTAAAAGGATTAAATAGAAAATATTTTGAAGACAAATTGATTAAACATATTAGAAATGCAATAAAGGATATTGGTTTTGAAAAGATATATAAGGAACAGGGTAAGATATATATAGAAGCTGAGGAACATAATTTTCCTCAAATGACAAATAGATTGAGGAAAGTATTTGGCCTTGTTTATATAAGCCCATGTATAAGAGTAGGAAAAGATGTAGCAGATATTGAAAAGGCTGCACTGGACATAATGAAACATAAAATGGAAAAGGAAAAAATCAGCACATTTAAGATAGAGACAAATAGGGCGGATAAAAACTTTCCAATAAAATCACCAGATTTTTCTAGACAAATGGGAGGATTTATACTTAAAAATTTTGACAAACTAAGTGTTGATGTACACAAGCCAGATACATTTTTATTTATTGATATTAAGCAGAATGTGTATGTCTACACTGATAAGATAAAGGGTCATGGTGGTATGCCAATAGGTACTAATGGAAAAGGTTTACTATTGTTATCCGGGGGTATAGATAGCCCAGTAGCAGGATTTCTCATGGCTAAAAGAGGTGTTGAAATATCAGCAGTACATTATCACTCTTATCCTTTTACATCTGAAAGAGCAGAGGAGAAAGTTAAGGATTTGGCTGCTATTCTATCTAGATATACAGGCAAGATAAAAATGTATAGTGTAAACTTATTAGATATACAGAAGGAACTAAATGCAAAATGTCCTGAAAAGGAGATGACAATTTTATCTAGAAGATTTATGATGAGGATAGCAGAAAGAATAGCATTGGAAAATGAATTAAATGCATTAATAACTGGGGAGAGTTTAGGGCAAGTAGCCAGTCAAACTATTGAAGGCATTACTATGACCAATGAATCAGTTAATCTTCCTGTATTTAGGCCTTTAATAGGCTTAGATAAGGTAGATATAATTGAGATTGCAAAGGATATTGAAACATTTGACACATCTGTACTACCTTTTGAAGATTGTTGTACTGTTTTTCTACCTAAACATCCAGTTACAAAACCAAAGATAGAGGATATTGAGGCTTCTGAAGAAGCTTTAGATATAAATTTTCTTGTTGATCAAGCAATAGAAGGCATGAAAATAACCATAATAGAGTAAATTGAAGGGGGATTTGTTGTGAAGGGAAAAGGTTTATTAATTATTGTTGGGATTATTGTATTGTTTGTTATTATGGGAATAGGTTCATATAATAATCTAGTTTCATTAGATGAAGAAATAAATAATGCATGGGCTCAAGTTGAGAACCAATTAAAGCGTAGGGCAGATTTGATTCCAAATTTAGTAGAAACAGTTAAAGGTTATGCTGCTCACGAAACAGAAGTAATAGATAGTATAACTGCAGCTAGAGCACAATATGCTAATGCTAGCACTCCAGAAGAGTATGCACAAGCAGATGCAGGATTAACTAATGCTATAAAATCATTAAATGTAATAGTAGAGAATTATCCGGATTTAAAAGCTAATCAAAATTTTGCAGACCTTCAAGTTGAATTAGCAGGTACTGAAAACAGAATAGCTACGGAAAGAATGAGATATAACGAAACAGTAAAGAAATATAATGGGAAGATTAGAAAACTACCTACAAATATATGGGCAGGCTTGTTAGGATTTGAAAAAGCTCAATACTTTGAAATAAATGAGCAGGATGCAGAATTACCAAAAGTAAATTTCTAAGGGGATGTTTTATATGAAGAAGAATAGAAAGATTTTTATTATTCTTTGTACAATTCTACTTCTAACTACAACCGCCTTTGGTGCTAGTAATAAATTGCCTGAGCCTAATTATGATTTTTATGTTTATGATGAAGCAAATGTAATAGACAAAGAGATTGAGAGCTACATCCTTGAAGTGAACAAAGAATTATATAAGAAAACAGGTGCACAAGTGGTAGTAGCCACTATAAATTCTTTAGAAGGAGCAGATATAAACTCTTATTCCACATCCCTTTTTGAAGAGTGGAAGATAGGTAGCGATGAATATGATAATGGAATGCTATTATTAATTGTACCTACAGATAGAGAATTATGGATTGAGGTAGGATATGGTCTAGAGGGACCATTTCCAGATAGTAAGGTTAATAGAATAATAGATAATTACATCTTACCTTATTTCTCAGAAGGAGAGTATTCAAATGGAATTTTATCAGGATTTAATCAAATACTTATAGGATTAGAAGAAGAATATACTATAAGTTTGGATAAATCATTGACAATTGAGGATCATCCCTCTATAAATGATAGCAATGAATCAGAGTTTAATTTCCTTAGTATACCAATTATTATTGGTATAATTATCCTGATAATTATAGATTTCAAATTTTTTGGAGGATGGATTACCTATGCCATACTGCGTAATATAGGCAGAGGAAGCTCTGGAGGATCACGGGGTGGAAGATCTTCAGGTGGTGGAGGACGCTCTGGTGGTGGTGGAGCTGGAGGAAAATGGTAGATACTAATAAATATAGACTGACTTTATATATTATTTAATATATAAAGTCAGTTTTTTGTTTAAAAACAGAAAAAATAATACGAAATTTACCAAATGTTAGATTTCGTATATATATACTAAACTAATAGTAATTTAAAAAAGCTAGAATCAAGTATAATACACATCTTGACAATTTTTAAATAATTAAAAAATCTATTGACAACTACTATATATTTGTCTATAATATGGTAGTTAGTATATATAAAGTTTAGTAAAGATAAACTTTTTATTTAATATATAGTTAGGATTTCAATAGGAGGTGTACTATGAAAATTGGTGAAAAGATTAGAAGGCTAAGAATTCAAAATTCACTTACCCAAGAAGAATTAGCCGATAGATCGGAATTAACAAAAGGATTTATTTCTCAATTAGAAAGAGATTTAGCATCTCCTTCCATAGCAACTTTAGTGGATATACTAGAAGGATTAGGCACGAATTTAAAGGATTTTTTTAATGAGACTATAGATGAGAAAATAGTATTTTCTAAAGATGATGCCTTCGAAGTAGAAAATGATGAATTAAAGTATGTACTTAAATGGATAATACCAAATGCCCAAAAGAATAGAATGGAGCCGATTCTCATTGAACTAGAAGCTGGGGGAAGATCAAAAGAAGATATACCCCATGAAGGTGAAGAGTTTGGATATGTGTTAAATGGAAGTATTTATGTTTATATAGGTAGAGAAAGATATAAAGTTAGGAAAGGTGAGAGTTTTTATTACAAAGCTAACTCTAACCATTATATATCAAATGAAGGAAAGACAAAGGCTTCAGTTATTTGGGTGAGCACGCCACCTAGTTTCTAAAGATGATGGGAGGAAGAAAAATGTACGCAGTTGAATTAAATAATATCTCTAAGGATTATAATGGAGTTACTGTTTTAAATAATATAAATCTTTATATTAAAGAAAATGAATTTTTGACTCTCTTAGGGCCAAGTGGCTGTGGCAAGACCACTACTCTTAGGATTATAGGCGGATTCGAACAACAAACTAATGGATCGGTTTTATTTGAGGGGAAGGATGTTAGTAATGTTCCACCTTATCAAAGACAAATAAATACAGTCTTTCAAAAATATGCTTTGTTTCCGCATTTAGATGTGTTCGACAATATAGCCTTTGGATTAAAGATTAAAAAAATGCATAAGGATGAAATAAATAAGAGAGTTAAGGAAATGCTAAGACTTGTAAATCTTCAAGGTTTTGAAAACAGAACAATAGATTCCCTTAGTGGAGGTCAACAACAAAGGATTGCAATTGCTAGAGCTTTAGTAAATGAGCCTAAGGTACTTTTACTAGATGAACCCTTAGGAGCCTTGGATTTAAAACTTAGAAAAGATATGCAGATTGAATTAAAGAATATGCAAAAAAGAGTAGGTATAACATTTATCTATGTAACCCATGATCAAGAGGAAGCATTGACCATGTCAGACACTATAGTTGTAATGGATAAAGGTGAAATTCAACAAATAGGAACACCTGTTGATATATATAATGAACCTGAGAATGCTTTTGTAGCTCAGTTTATAGGAGAAAGTAATATTATAGATGGGATTATGCATGAGGATTTCTTAGTTGAATTTGCAGGAAAGAAATTTGTTTGCGTAGATAAGGGATTTGATAAAGAAGAAAACATAGAAGTAGTCATAAGACCTGAAGATCTAGATATAGTACCTATAGATGAAGCTTGTCTAAGTGGTGTAGTTACATCAGTTACATTTAAGGGTGTTCATTATGAGATAATGGTTCAAGCTCCAAATTTTGAATGGATGATACATTCAACAATAATGAAACCTATTGGAACAGAAATAGGGATGTCTGTACTACCTGAAAACATTCATATAATGAAGAAGGTGAGAGCAAGTTGAAAATGAAAAAAGCATCATATCCATATTTAATTTGGATGGGAATATTTATATTGATTCCACTTTTTCTAGTATTATATTTTGCCTTTACCGTTGGTGATAGTCAAAATCTTTCTACATTTCAATTTAGTCTAGCTAATTTTAAAAGATTTATTAATCCAATTTACCTAAAGGTATTAGGTAGGTCGGTGAATTTGGCCGTTGTTTCAACAATTCTTTGTTTGATAATTGGATATCCCATGGCATTAATTATATCTAAGGAGAAGGCAAGAAAAAGAAATCTTATGATTTTAATGTTTGTAATACCAATGTGGATGAATTTTTTATTAAGAACTTACGCATGGCTTACTTTACTTGGCAAGAACGGGTTTATAAACTATTTAGTTACAAAAATAGGATTTCAGCCACTTGACTTAATGTATAATGATACAGCTGTTTTACTTGGGATGGTATATAACTTTTTACCTTTTATGGTTTTACCTATATATTCCGTCCTTGTAAAAATTGATAAAAATTTAATAGAGGCAGCTGAAGATTTAGGCGCTAATAAAATGGAAGTATTTAGCAAAGTCATACTACCCTTAAGTATCCCTGGTATTATTACAGGCATAACCATGGTATTTATTCCAGCAGTGAGCACATTTATTATATCAAGCCTGTTAGGTGGAAATAAATCTAATTTAATAGGAAACCTTATTGAACAGCAATTTAGGTGGACTGGAGACTGGCATTTCGGTTCTTCTATGTCTATAATACTAATGGTGTTTATCCTTTTAACAATGGCACTTACATCTAAATTTGATAAGGAGAAAGAAGGAGGAGGTGGAGGACTATGGTAAATAAAGGTATTAAGAAGTTATATACTTTTTTGATATTTTTATTTTTATATGCACCAATTATTGTACTAATAGTGTTCTCCTTCAATGATTCCAAATCAAGAGGGGTATGGGCTGGATTTACATTAAAATGGTATGTAGAATTATTTAAGGATGCTGAGATATTGAAGGCTCTTTATAATACCTTTCTAATAGCGACTCTATCAACAATTATATCTACAATATTAGGTACATTTGCAGCTATTGGAATATTTAATCTACCTGGTTTGAATAAGAAAATCGCTTTGAATTTAAATTATCTACCAGTATTAAATGCTGATATAGTTACTGCAGTATCGCTAATGGCACTATTTAGATTCTTAAAAATGGAATTTGGTTTTGCAACTATGCTTTTATCTCATATTACTTTTTGTACACCCTATGTGGTATTATCAGTGTTACCTAAATTAAAGCAGATGAATAAGCATTTAGCAGAAGCAGCAATGGATCTAGGAGCAACGCCATTTTATGCTCTTCGGAAGGTAATTATACCCGAAATAATGCCTGGAATAATCACAGGTGGACTAATGGCATTTACATTATCAATTGATGATTTTGTCATTAGCTTCTTCAATACAGGCAACGGCGTATCAAACCTAAGTATTGAAATATTTTCTATGACAAGGCGTGGAATAAATCCTGTAATTAACGCATTATCTACCTTAATGTTTGTTGGTATGTTGATAATGCTATTAATAATAAATAAGAGAACAGAAAAAAATGAGTTGGAGAGAGGTGTTTAATTTGAAGACAAAGAAATCTATTTTATTCATAGCTTTAGTTTTAATTGTTGGAGTTATAGCATCAGGATGTGGTGATAGTAGACCAAGTATCAATGTATATAATTGGGGCGACTATATAGACAAATCTGTAATCAAAGATTTTGAAGATGAATTTGATATCAAAGTAAATTATAGCATGTATTCAACTAACGAAGACTTATATGTAAAATTGAAACAAGGTGGAAGCAGCTATGATGTAGTATTTCCATCTGACTATATGATTGAAAAAATGACAAGAGAAGGTTTGTTGGCTAAACTAGATAAAAATAATGTGCCTAATATCAATAATGTAGATGAAAAGTTTTTCAACTTAGATTTTGATCCAAGTAATGAGTATTCAGTACCTTATATGTGGGGAACAGTAGGGATAATCTATAACAAAACAATGGTAGATGATGTGGTAGATAGCTGGGATATTTTATGGAATAAAAAATATGAAGGTCAAATATTTATGTTAAATAGTCAAAGAGATACTCTTGCTGTAGCATTATTAAAACTAGGTTACTCAATGAATACAAGAGATATCAATGAACTAGAAGAAGCAAAACAAGAGCTAATCAATCAAAGACCATTAGTAGAGGCTTATCTAGGAGATGAAGTAAAGGATGCTATGGTAGGCGGAGAAGCAGCTTTTGCTGTAGTTTGGTCAGGAGATGCAGTAGCTATGATTAGAGATAATCCAGACTTAGAATATGTTATACCAAAGGAAGGTACAAATCTTTGGTTTGATAATATGGTAATACCAAGTACTGCAAAGAATAAGGAAGGGGCTGAAGCCTTTATCAATTTCATGTGCAGACCTGATATTGCTGCAAGAAATTCTGATTATATTGGATATTCAAGTCCTATACCTGAGGCTATAGAACTGTTACCAGATGATATAAAAAACTCTAAAGTTGCATATCCATCAGATGAAGAAATAGAAAATACAGAGATATTCAAAGACCCAGCTGATATAATATCAGAATACGATAGAATCTGGACTGAAATATTCTCAGATTAATATACTCAAACCACTGGATTATGGCAATAAAGCTATAATCCAGTTTTTTATTTCATCTTATTCAAATATTCTAGAATTAACAAGTTGTTAGAAGACTTAAGATGATATATTTATACTGTTGTAAAGCTATAAGATATGATACAATAAAAATATTAGTAGCCATATTATGATTGGCTACTTAACAAAGCTTACAGGGGAATTCAATGTAAAATTATTACAATATATACGAAAGGGTGATACATATGAAAAAACTATTTAGCAATATACCGACAATTATGAAGGAGGGCATAAATAGATAGACCCTCCAACAATTTAAGGAGGAATTATGTATACAGGGAAAATTACAATTAAGGAAACAACAGTTGAGGATTTAGATAATATTATGAATTTATGGAACAATGGAGAAGTTATGTTTTATGTAGGATTTCCGAAAGGGTTAGGAATTACTATGGATAAACTCGAAAAATGGTTATCTGGTGTTAATCAAAATCAATACCGCAAGCATTATAGCATATATGCAGATGGAATAGGCTACTGTGGAGAAACTTATTATGAGATTGACTGTATTAATAATTTGTCTGCATTGGATATAAAACTATTGCCACATGCTCAGGGCAAGGGCATAGCAGAATTTTCTCTTAGATTTGCTATTACTCAAGTATTTGAAAATAAGCTGGCAACAAGGGCTTATGTAGATCCAAATCCTGACAATAAAAGTGCATGGAAACTATATCATAAATTAGGTTTTGTAAGTAAATCTCGCCCTGAATTTTTGGAGCCATACTCTGTTTATCTAGAGATTACTGAAGATGAGTATAAAAAATGGGATAAAGTAGCAGAGAATTAATATACTCAGACCACTGGATTATGGCAATAAAGCTATAATCCAGTTTTTTGTTTCCCTTTATTCAAATATTCTGGAATTTAGTGGTATAATATATATAGGTTTTCTGTAGAATTTATCTTGCATTGGAATGGAGGGGTTATATGACAGATTATTTAAAATCAAATAATATAATTGAAGAGAAGATACATATAGGAGATATTCCAGCTATACTTTTCAGACCTAAAGAAAAAGAGGCTTTATTAGCTACTATTATTTTCTATCATGGATGGAGTTCAAGTAAAGAATCTCAAAGAATGAGAGGTTTTATTTTAGCTTCAGTAGGATATCAGGTTATAATACCTGATGCTATTTATCATGGAGAAAGAAATCCAATTGAATATACTGCAGAAAATGCAAGATACTTTTGGGATGTAATATTAAATACTTTTGATGAATCTGAACTAATAATTAAAGAATTGATAGAAAAATATAAAGCAGACCCAAATAGGATAGGGCTAGCGGGTCATTCCATGGGAGGATTCATATCATCAGGAGTATTTACTCACAATGCAAAAGCAAAGGCTTTAGTAGTATTCAATGGATCCTGTGGATGGAAGAATTCCAATGATATATTTAAAGAAGAAATGAATATAACTATGAATGAAGAATTAAAGGTAATGGAAGATAAAATTAACTTAATAGATCCATCTAATAATATGCATCTATTAAGAGATAGGCCTATACTTATGCTCCATGGCACAAATGACAATGTAGTATCAGTGGAGAGCCAGAGAAATTTCTATAGCTCAATTAAATCTTTGTACCAGGATCCAAAAAAGGTCGAATTAATTGAATATCCTAATTTGAACCATTATTTAACCACAAATATGATGGAAGAGAGTATTGCTTGGTTCTATAAATATTTATAGCTATACCTTTGTGTAATTGAGGAATTAAATGGGTAATAATAGGTAGATAATTATATATAAGGGGATGAATCAAAGATGATAAAAACAAAATATTTAATAATCGGTAATGGGATTGCAGGTCTGGCAGCTGCAAGAGAAATAAGAAGCAATGATCAAAATGGCAGCCTGCTAATGATAAGTAGTGAACCGTCTCTAACTTATTATAGAGTAAAATTAACAGAATATTTAGCTAAGGATTTTATTGATGAAGAACTTTTAGTAAGTAAAGAAACTTGGTATAAAGAAAAGAATATAGAGGTATTACTAAGCAAGATAGTAGAAAATATTGATACAAAAAATAACAAGGTCAGATTAGATGATGGTCAAGAAATTGAATACGAAAAACTGTTGATTGCTACAGGTAGTCGCCCATTTATTCCGCCAATCAACGGAAAGTTCAAAGAGGGTGTATTTGCCTTAAGAACTTTAAAAGACTTACATTATATTAAGAACTATCTAAAGTCTTGTAATGATGTTGCTGTAATAGGTGGTGGACTTTTAGGGCTTGAAGCTGCTTGGTCTTTGAAAGAACTAGGCAAAGAAGTTAGTATAATTGAATTTGCACCATATTTATTGCCTAGGCAATTAGACAAAGAGATTTCCAACAAATTAGAACAAAAACTATCAGAAGTAGGTTTTAAGGTTTACCTATCTTCCCAAGCTGAAGAAATACTAGGTGAAGGTAAATCAGATGGAATACAATTAAATGGTGACAGAAAACTTAAAAGCGGTGCAATTTTAATTTCATCTGGAGTTAGACCAAATCTAGATTTAGTTAGAGATAGTGAAATAGAGTATGATAAGGGAATTAAAGTTGATAATCATATGAAGACAAATCTTGATAATATCTATGCAGCTGGAGATGTAGTTGAGATAGATGGTATGGTACTTGGGCTTTGGACTGCTGGAAACGAACAAGGTAAAGTAGTAGGTGGCAATATGACTGGGAAAGAACTGGAATACAATCAACCTAAGATTTTTACTGCTTTGCAAATAGGTAGTATCAATCTATTTTCAGCAGGAATAATCAATGATTTTGACAGGGTTTATGAGTATAAGGATGATACACAAGACATCCATCACAAGATATTTGCAAAGGATGGAAGAATTGTTGGGGTAATACTTTTTGGAGATTTGAAGGAAATGAATACCCTTAGAAATGCAGTTGTTGCTAATTCCAGTGTAGATGAATACATCAAAGAGGGAAGTAAATTTGTATAAAATTTCAATGTAGAATTGAAGTAATAGTAGGGAGGAGAGATTATGGATATTCAATTTTATGGTGCAGCAAAGATGGTTACTGGATCTAATTATTTAATAAACACAGGGAAATATAAAATACTTGTAGATTGCGGAATGTTCCAAGGTAATAAGGAGATGGAAAAATTAAATTACAATGATTTTCCATATAATCCTGGAGAAGTTGATTTTTTAATTCTTACTCATGCACATATTGATCATAGTGGTAGAATCCCTAAATTAGTTAAGGATGGTTTTAAAGGTAGAATAATAACCACATCACCAACATTAGATTTATGTAAAATTATGTTAATGGATAGTGCAAAGATTCAAGAATCAGATGTGGAATGGGAGAATAAGAAGAGACAAAGAGGTGGAAAGAAACCTTTAGAGCCATTATATACAATGGAAGATGCAGAAAATAGTTTGAAGTATTTTGAACCATATTTTTATCAACAAAAAATAAAGATTAATGATGATATCCTAATTAGATTTAGAGATGCAGGCCATATATTAGGTTCATCCATATTAGAATTGTGGATTAAGGAAGGAAAAGAAGAACTTAAGGTAGTTTTCTCAGGTGATTTAGGGATGCCAGGCCGACCTATTATCAGCAATCCAGAATATATAGATGAAGCAGACTATGTAGTAATAGAATCTACCTATGGTGATAGGATTCATGAAACTTATGAGGGTAGTACAGAGAAACTTATAGAAGTAATTAACAAGACAGTTATAAGAGGCGGAACTGTAATAATCCCTTCTTTTGCTGTAGGAAGAACTCAAGAGCTTATATATCAGTTAAATAAATATTATGAGTACAATCCTAGCGTTGAAGAATATATGAAGATACCGGTATATATAGATAGCCCTATGGCAATAGATGCTACAGAGGCTTTTAAGAGAAATTCATCTAGTTTCAATGAAGAAGCAAGAGAGCTTATACTAAGAGGAGATAATCCCTTCCAATTCCAAAACTTAGTATATAGCAGATCTCAAGAGGAATCCATGTTGCTGAATAAGTCTAAATTCCCTAAAGTAATAATATCATCCAGTGGTATGGCTACTGCAGGTAGAATTAGGCATCATTTGAAGCATAATCTATGGGATGAAAAGAATTCACTGGTTTTTGTTGGGTATCAAGCTGAAGGGACACTTGGTAGGATTCTTTTAGATGGCAAGAAGAGAGTAAAGATTCTTGGAGAAGAAATAGATGTAAAGGCAGAAATATATGACCTTGAGGGATTTTCAGGTCATGCTGACCAAAATGTACTCTTGGACTGGGTAGAAAATTTTAAAAAGAAGCCTAAAAAGATATTCATTGTTCATGGAGAAGAAGATGCAGCTACTGCCTTATCTACTCTTATCAAACACCTATATAAAATAGAGACCATAATCCCTAGTATCGGTGATAGCTATGCTATTGATAGTACTGAGGTAGAATTAGTTAAAGGAATGGATACATCTCCTACTTTATTACGAGAAAATATTGAAAATGAATTAAAAACAGCATATAATCAATTTGAGGCTCTAATAGATAAATCCAATAAAACAATTGATGATAAGATTTTTGCCAAGGAATACGATTCAATCAAGAATCAGTTAATTGATTTGCAGAATACTTTAATGGATTTAAATATTTTAATGGGAAGATAAAAACAGACATAGGAGGAAGTTATGAAATATTTAGTAAACAATTCTAATGACCCAAGATATAATTTAGCATTTGAGGAGTATTGTTTCAAGCATCTTGATTTAAATGAAGATTATGTAATACTTTGGATCAATGGTCCTGCAATTATAGTAGGAAAAAATCAAAACACAGTAGAAGAGATAAATTCAGATTTTGTAGAAGAAAGAGGAATCAAAGTAGTTAGAAGAGTAACTGGTGGTGGGGCTGTATACCATGACCTTGGTAATCTGAACTTTAGTATAATTAGTATGTCAACTGGATCAGAAAAGATAGACTTTAAAAAATACAATATTCCAATAGTAAAATCCTTAGAAAAACTAGGTATTAATTGTGAGCTATCAGGTAGAAATGATATAACTTTAGAAGGAAAGAAATTTTCAGGTATAGCACAATCAGTATGGAAGAAAAGAGTATTAAATCATGGGACCTTGTTGTTTGATACTGAATTAGATGTATTGTCCAATGCATTGAGAGTTAAGCAGGATAAAATTGAGTCAAAAGGAGTTAAATCAGTAAAGAGTAGAGTAACAAATATTAGACCTCATATGGCAAAAGATATTGATATTTATGAATTTAGAGATGTATTATTAAAGAATATTTTTGAAATGGAAGGATTAGTACCTGAAGAATATAAATTATCACAGGAAGATCTAGACAATATCCAGAAATTATTCGAAGAAAAATATTCAACTTGGGAATGGAACTATGGAGAATCACCAAAATCAAATTACCAAAATTATAAGAGATTTGATTTCGGTAGTATAGACATTAGGTTTGATGTAGTTAGTGGCTTGATTAAGGGAAGTAAGATATATGGAGATTTCTTTGGAACTGAAGATGTTTCTTTACTACAAGATAAATTAAATGGAACAAGATATGATAAAACTGAAATATCAAAGCTACTAGAAAATGAGCCATTGGAAAAATATTTTGGAAATATAAGCAAAGAAGAATTTGTTGATTTAATGTTTCAATAGAAAAAATCCTCAACTATCAGTAAATGGTTGAGGATTTTTTAATTATAAAACTTACAAATATACTTGACAGATAGTAGAAAAAAATATATTATGTTAGTAAGTACTTACATAAGGAGGAAAGAATGGAGAATAAAGAAAGTAGGAAACGAATGAGTAAAGAAGATAGAAAGGAACAAATAATAGAGTCCGCTTTAAAAGTATTTGTAGAAAAGGGATACAATGGCACAACAACTCAAGAAATTGCTAAGGCTGCTGATATAACTGAAGTTACCTTATTTAGGCATTTTAGCTCAAAACAAGAAATATTTATGGAGGGTATAGAGCCTATAATATTCACAACCCTAAAAGAATCAGTAGTAGCATCTAAAGATCTATCACCAAGAGAACAGTTAGAGTATATCCTTAGGGAAAGAATAAGTTTAATTTCTAAAAACTATAAAGTTATAAGGCTAATCTTAATGGAGAGTAAAATAACTGGAGAATTAAATGATTTAAACTTCATTGGAAGGATTGCAGAACTTCTAAAAACTACTATAACAGATATGGGATTTGCAATGAGAGATGAGGAATTTACCTTGAGAATATTAATGGGTGGAATACTATCTTTCCTTTTTATGCCTGAAGCAGATGAAGATAAGATAAAAGATTTTGTAAGTCACATTATACCTATTATAATAAATAGTTTAATTAATTTAGAAATTTGAGGAGTGATTGATATTGGGCAGAATATTTGGGTGGATAGGGAAGATAATTGAAAGAAATCCAATTAAGATTTTTCTAGGAACTGTATTGCTATTTGGCATATTAATTATAGGCGCTTTGAATGTAAATATGGCTACTGGTAATGAAACTTTAGTAAAAGCAGATAATGAAGTATATAAATCAAATAAAATAATGGAAGAAAACTTTGGTGGAGATTCAATTATTGTCTTATTTGAAGGGGCAACAACAGAGGAGATATTATCTGTTAATAATATTGAAAAGATGTGGAATATAGAACAGCGATTTAAATATGAAGAAAATATCTTTTCAATGATGAGTACAGCAAGTATAGTTCATCAAATGACAGAAATGCAATCTGAAAAAATAAAAGAGCAAATTTTAACCATATCTGATGGACTTGGTGATATGTCAGAAAAGATGATAGAAATTGGAAGTACATTAGGCTCTAAGGATATAAAAGATCCACAGGAGATAAAAGATAAATTAAGCAATCTATCTAAATCTACTGAAGCCTTTAATAAATTGATATTAGGTCAAAACAATCTTACTGAAGGAGCTACTCAACTACAAGGTGGATTATCTAATGCATCAGAAGGCTTGAAAATGGCTTCAATCCAATTAAAAGAATTAGGCAATTTAGCAGGGGATAATATGGAATTAAAGATGAAGCTAAATACATTATCTGAGAACATCAGTAAAAGTGCAATAGGGCTTATGACAATGTCAGAGAAAACATCAATGATAAAAGATGGAACAGCAAATACTGCAAATGCTTTAACTAATGTTAGCAATCAATTAACAGAAGAAACATCTTCTATGACAGGAGGATTAGATGGAGGAATTTCTCCAGATGAATTAAAAGAAATGGCAGCAGGATTTGTTACAATGGGTGAAAAATTAGGTGATATATCAGAAGGTCTAGAACTTTTCCACAATAAATCTGAGATGATGGTAGCAAATATACCTACGACACAAGAAGAGTTAGATAATTTGCTTTATGACGAAGATTTAGAACTTCGTTCAATATTTTCTGATGTAATTGTTGACCCCAATCATAGTGTGATGATTGTAAAGTTACAAGGGAATTTAGGAGATGAATATAAGGATGCGATTTATCAAGATATATCCACTGCCTTAGAGGAAGAAGGCTTTAAGGATTTGTCATATATAGTATCTGGAAAACCAGTATTAGATTCTTCTTTAAGATCTGAAATGAAAGTTAATATGAAAGTAATGGTGGCAATGGCTGTTGCTTTAATGTTTGTAATATTGCTATTAGTATTTAAAATTAGATGGAGAATATTGAGTCTAGGTATTATATTTGTTTCAGTAATAGCAACTTTAGGATTTATGGGAACTATTAATGTACCTATGACAATGGTGTCTATGGCTGTTTTTCCTATTTTAATCGGACTAGGGATAGATTATTCAATACAGTTCCAAAACAGATATGAAGAAGAAAAATCTGCAAAGGTAACTTTAGCGCAAATCGGAAAGGCTGTAGCTATAGCAGTATTGGCCACAGTTCTAGGATTTATTTCTCTTTATGCATCTCCAGTACCTATGATTCAAGACTTCGGAAAGATGTTAACCATAGGAGTTTTTATAAGTTTTATCGGATCTGTATTTTTGCTTATGCCAATATTGTATCTAAGGGATACCTTTGATAAACAGACAAATAGAAAGGTAAAAGTAATCGATGATAAACCAACTGTGTTAGATAAGATGCTCCAAGGAAGTGCCAAATTTGTTGTGAAATATTCTATAATAGTTATTGCTATTTCAATTGTTATTGCTGCATTTGGTGTAGTAGCAGATAGAAAAGTTGGAGTAGAAACAGATATAGAAACATTTATGCCTCAAGACATGGTAGCTTTAAATGACATCCATAGAGTTAGAGATATTGTTGGGTCTACAAATCAAATGGCAATTTACATGGAAAGTGATAATATTCTAACTGAAGAAAACAAATCATGGATGAAGAATACAATAAAAGAAATAGAGGATAGATTTGATGATATTGTAGTTGATATTAAATCTATAGATACTGTTGTAAGTAATATTGCTGAAACAGAAGATATTTCCCATAGCGAATATATAGATATGGTAAACAGTTTGCCTAAATCACAAAGCAAAATGTTTTTGAATGAAGAACAGAATAAATCTGTAATTTTATTAAATATAAAACACCTTCCAACAGATGACTTACAAATATTTGTGAATGAATTAAAAGGTGTAGTAAGTGATGCAGATATGACAGTCCATGTCACTGGAAAGTCTGTTTTAGATGTTGAGATGGTAGATGGTTTAACTTCTGGAAGAATTAAGATGACTTTAATAGGAATTGGATTAGTATTTGTAGTATTACTTTTCATATACAGAAATATAGTTAAGGCATTTATTCCAGTATTCCCAATAGTATTAATAGTAGGAATGTCAGGAGGAATCATGTATTTACTAGGTCTAAAGTATACTCCAATTACGGCTACATTAGGTGCATTAGTCTTGGGAATGGGTACAGAGATGACCATAATGTTACTTGAAAGATATCTTGAAGAAAGAAAATCAGGCAAAGAAAAACTAGAATCTATGTTAATTACTGTAACCATGATAGGCAAAGCTACAGTAGCCTCAGGACTAACTACAGTGGGTGGTTTTAGCGTATTGATGGCTTCTAAGTTTGTAATATTAAAGGACTTTGGATTAATGACAGTAATAAATGTTTCCTTAGCTTTAATGAGTACATTTATTATACTACCAGCAGTAATTATTATCCTAGATAGATTTATAGTTAGTAAAAAAGAAATAGAAGAAGGTAAGGAGATTCAAAGAAAATTAACTTTTGAGAATAAGTAATATTTAGGGATAATAACATAAAATATGGGGGAAAGATTATGTTAAAGTATAGAAGATGGATACAGATATTAGCTTTAATTGTTTTTAGTTTCTTAATAGTGAAAGGGAAAGTCCAGATTTGGATGGTAATTTTTTTAGGGAGTTTATTATTATCAACTTTTCTAGGGAGGTTTTATTGCGGATATATATGCCCTATAAATACTGTTATGGAAGTAATTGATGATGATGCATCCAAGAAAAAAAGGAAGAGAATCAAAACTCCTACTTGGATAAGTCATAATACTATAAGAGTAGGTGTGTTAATACTATTTTTAGGAACAATGATATTTGTTTTTAAAACTGGTAAAAGATTGCCTGTACTTCCAATTTTATTCGCACTTGGTGTATTGTTGACTATATTTTTCGAGCCAAGTTTATGGCATAGATACCTATGTCCCTATGGAACTTTGTTTTCAGTGTTTTCAAGTAAAAGTAAAAATGGATATAAAGTTGGAACTGAAGGATGTATTAGATGTGGAATGTGTGTAAAGTCTTGTCCTGCAGATGCAATAGCATGGGATGATAAAGAAAGAGATCCTGTAATTAATAAAAAGGAATGTATTGTATGTGGAAGATGTGCAAAGGTTTGTCCAAAGAAAGTAATAGACTATAAATAAAAATTGGCTAGTGGATATTATATCTGCTAGCCTTGATTTTTTAAATATTATATTGGCTATTAGGGTTTATAATATATATAATATATATGACTTAAATAATATATTATATAATCAGAATAATAAGAGAAAAATGGAGGGAATCTGATGAATTTACCAAAATCAATTAATTTTGCAAATCTTCCAACTAAAATTGAAAAATTAGAAAGATTAAGTCAAGAATTAGGTTCACAAATCTACATAAAAAGAGATGATCAAACAGGTAGCGAAATATCTGGAAACAAGGTAAGAAAATTAGAATTTGCTGTACAAGAGGCATTGGACAATGGATGTGATTATTTAATTACTTGTGGAGGTATACAATCAAATCATGCTAGAGCGACAGCAGCTGTAGCCGCAAAGCTAGGTATAGGATCTTATCTTGTTCTTAGAGGAAAAAAAGAGGCTGATTTAGAGGGAAATTATTTTTTAGATAGGATACTTGGAGCTAGGATAAAGCTCATTACTACCGAAGAGTACAAAAACTATAGAATGGATGTTATGGAAGAAATCAAAAATGAATTGGCTAAAGAAGGGCATAAAGCATATATATTGCCAGAAGGAGCATCCAATGGAATAGGCTCCTTGGGATATTGCAAGGCTATGGAAGAGATACTAATGCAAGAAAATGAACTGGGTATAAAGTTTGATGCCATAGTTACAGCTGTAGGATCTGGTGGAACCTATGCAGGCTTATACTATATGAATCAGATTAAAAATAATAATGCAATAATTTATGGAGTAAATGTCTGTAATGATGCAGAGCATTTTAGAAATATTATAGGAAAGCTAATTAAAGAGATATCTAAGTATACTCGAAAAGAAATTCCTGTAAATAAAGAAGAGATAGATATATTAGATGGATATGTGGGGAAAGGATATGCATTAAGCAGAGCAGAAGAGATAGAATTTATTCATAAACTAGCTAAACTAGAAGGGATAATATTGGATCCAGTATATACTGGAAAGGCTATGTATGGTTTAGTAGAAGAAATAAAAAAAGGAAGATTTAATAAACACAAAAATATTTTATTTATCCACACAGGTGGAATATATGGATGGACTAATTTTTCAAGAGGAATGTTATAAAATAAAAGAAAAAGAGGGGTAAAAAATGAATACAATAATTAAAACCAAAAATGAGCATTTTAAAATTAGATTTGCTGAAGAAAAGGATTTAAAACTAATTCTTGATTTTATAAAAGAACTAGCAGATTATGAAAAATTATTAAATGAAGTTGTCGCAACAGAGGAAATACTAAAAGAAAGCTTGTTTGAACGAAAGGTTGCAGAAGTGATTATTGGAGAGCATGATGGTGAACCTGTAGGATTTGCTCTTTTCTTTCATAATTTTTCTACTTTTTTAGGGAGACCTGGAATTTACTTAGAGGATTTATATATAAGGCCTGAAATGAGAGGAAAAGGATATGGGAAAATACTTCTATCATTTTTAGCAAAGACTGCCCTAGATAGAAATTGTGGAAGATTTGAATGGTGGTGTATAGATTGGAATGAACCATCAATTAATTTCTATAAAAGTATAGGGGCTGTACCAATGGATGAATGGACAGTTTACAGAGTACACAATGAAGCACTCACAAATTTAGCTAATGAATTTTAAAAAAATACAATAATATTAAAAATCTCCAATTGCAAAAAAGCAATTGGAGATTTTTGAATTCATATCCTATTAATCTAAATAAATATCTACATAGTAGAAAAAATAGTGGGCAAATTAATAAAGATAATAGTTTATAAACTAATCAAATAATTTTTCAACAAGGAGGATATAATGGAGATACTAACTAGAAAGAAATTTGAAGAATTAATAAATGTAGAAGAAGAATGCTGTGTATCAATGTATATACCTACCTATCGTATGGGAGTAGATATTAAGCAAAATCCAATACGATTTAAACAGCAAGTTAGAGAAGCTGAAGATAAATTATTTAATATGGGATTAGATAAAGCAGAAGTTGGAAATATCCTACGACCAGCAAGTGATTTAATAGATGAGACATTATTTTGGCAAAATCAAACAGAAGGTCTAGCAATATTTATTACCCAAGAAGGAATGAATTATTATCATTTACCATTTGAAGTAAAGGAACAGGTTGTGATTTCAAATAAGCTCTACACTAAACCACTTCTTCCTTTGTTTACAACAGATGGACAGTTCTATATATTAGCACTTAGTCAGAATGAAGTTAGATTGTTTAGAGCTACAAGACAGACAGTTAAGGAAATAGTAATGGAAGATGCACCTAAATCTGTAGAAGATGTGAAGGTGGATGATGATCCAAGAACTAAATTGCAAATTCGTACTGCTAACCCAGTGAGCAGTTCTTCTCTTGTATATAATACAGCAAGTCAAGGGCAAGGTGTGGAAAATGATTTTAATAAAAATCAACTTTATAAATACTTCCGTGCAATAGACGAATCTGTAAAAAAATTACATGGAGGAAATGAAATACCTTTAATATTAGCAGGAGTGGAATATCTGATTCCTATATATAAAGAAATCAGTGGTTATCCAAATATTTTAGATGAATATATAAAAGGAAATCCTGAAATATTATATGGAGATGATTTGCAGAAAATGGCATGGGAACTTATAGAGCCTAAGTTTCTAAAGATACAAGAATTAGCTGAAGCTAAGTATAAACAGTTCTCAGGTCAGAAAAATAATCTGTTTTCTGACTCACTAAAGAAAATAATTCCTCAGGCATATAGTGGTCAAATAGAAACATTATTTATCTCTAAAGAAGCCGAGCAATGGGGAAAATTTAACCCAGATACTAATAAAATAGAATTTCATAAGGAAGAAGAGTATGGAAATGAAGAACTTATGGATTTAGCTGCAACTCTGACTATATCAAGAGGTGGAACGGTATATGCAGTTGATCCAAATAAAGTCCCAGATGGTAAAACTGTAGCAGCTGTATTGAGATATTAGAACAATTCAGATTTGAACAAAGGATAATCCTTTGTTCTTTTTTGCTGATTTGCATATATTGGAGATTTGTGATATAATAAAAAAGTTGGTTTAATAGTTAGATTAGTAAAAGTATAAAATATAAAGTATAAAAAATTAATTTTGCAATAATCTTATCCTTATTTTAAAGTTAAGAAGGAAAGAAATTTCAAATCCTTCTCGTGGCATACTTATAGACTTATTTATACAAAATCGTGTTTATTCTATTCTTGAATTTTCAATATGAATTATTTAAATAGATATAGAACTAATTATTTGCTAACTAGCATGCAATTTGCATGGTAGTTTTTTGTTATTGAAAAAAATAAAAAGGAGGTGTCGTGATGACGACAAATGTTATATTTGCACTGATTGGTTTGTTTTTGATTACTGCTTTTACAAATATTTTAGCAACATTAAAAACAATATTGATGTCTAAAAAGATTATGAATCCAGTTTATATATTAGTATTTGCAGATGCTATGATTTTCGCAACTACGGTTAGTAAAGTTACTAGCTCGGATGGTATTCAATTTACAGTAGCATATGCTTTGGGTAGAACTTTAGGAGTTTTTATAGGCGGTAAGATTGAGGATAGATTAGCACTTGGCATTATGGAAGTAGATTTATTTCTTAATGATAAGGATAAAACAATTAAAATTGCAGACAAACTTAGAAAAACAGGGTATACAGTTAACAATTCTATCGTTGGTGGAAACAATGAGGAAGAAAGATATAAAATTGAAATTGTTATTAAAAGAAAAGAATTTAATGTACTTGAAGATATTATAGAAGAATTTGGTGTTCATAACCCAACATTCAAGATAAAAACATTAAATAAGGTACATGGTAAAATAACTACTACAAGAGTTAAAGAAGCTTAGATAGTAAAACTATTATGGTTTTATTATTAGATGAACCTTAGAAAAAATACTCTTAAGGTTTTCTAAAGAATATACTATAATAATAGTAACCCATAATTTATCTCAAGCTAAAAGAACATCAGATTATACTGCATTTATTTTAGATGGGAATTAGTGGAATATGGTGATATAAAAGGACCATACAATAATAGAATAATATATGGATAATGCTAATTGGGGGAATAAATATGTTGATATATGAAATACCTGGCAGAGACAATATTGATATCAAAAATATTGTCTTTGACTACAATGGCACCATAGCAGTAGATGGAAAATTAATTGTTGGAGTTCAAGAGTTAATAAATAAGTTATCAGAAAGCGCAAATATCTACATCCTAACAGCTGATACATATGGAACTGTAGAAAAAGAATGTATGGGTATTAATGCTAAGGTTTTAACATTTCCTAAAGAAAATGCTGGGGAATCTAAAAAAGAAATAGTGAAAAAATTAAGCGGTAGTAACACTATTTGTCTAGGAAATGGCTTTAATGATATACCAATGTTTGAAGAGGCTATATTATCTATTGCTGTAATTGAAGGGGAAGGTACTTCAGGAAAATTGTTAGCTAAAGCAGATATAGTAACTAGGTCTATTATAGATGCTCTAGAAATACTACTTAATAAAATTATGGTTAAGGCAACCTTAAGAAATTAACAATTAATATTTAAAAATCTGAATATAAAGGAGAAAGCAATGGATGATATATCGATAAAAGAAGCTTTTAATTTGAAGAGGGAATACTTCGATAATGGAAATACCAAATCCTATGATTTTAGATTTCATAAATTACAAATACTGAAAGATGCCATAAAGAGATATGAACTTGAAATTGTTGATGCTCTCTATAAAGACCTACATAAGTCTGATTTTGAAGCATTTACTTCAGAAATAGGGTTTGTTTATGATGAGATTAATTATATTATGAAGCATTTAAAATCATGGATGAAACCGAAAAAAGTGGCAACACCTGTTACAACATATCCTGCTAAATCTTATTTATATTCAGAGCCATTAGGGGTAGTACTCATAGTTGGACCTTGGAACTATCCTTTTCATTTGTTAATGGCACCTTTAGTAGGTGCTATAGCTGCGGGAAATTGTGCCATCCTTAAACCATCTAATCAAGCAAACAACACAGCTAAAGTTGTGGAGAAAATTATCACTGAGATATTTGATGAGGAATATATTAGTGTAATACAAGGACCTGGATCTATCTTGGGTAACATGTTAATTGAAAAATTTAGATTCGATCATATATTTTTTACTGGAAGTGAAAGGGTTGGAAAAGAGGTATTGAAAATGGCAGCTGCTCATTTAACCCCAGTAACTTTGGAGTTAGGAGGCAAAAGTCCAGCTATTGTAGATAAAAATACAAATCTTGACTTAGCTGCAAAGAGACTCACTACTGCAAAATACTATAATGCTGGACAAACATGTGTTGCTCCAGATTATCTATTGGTTCATGAAGATGTGAAAGAAGATTTTTTAAAGATAATGATAAAATATATAAAAGACTTTTTTGGAGATAATCCAAGGGAAAGTAAAGATCTTGGACGAATTATTAATGAAAAGCGATTTGATGTCCTTAAGGGATTTTTAGATGAGGGTCATGTCATAGTCGGTGGAGAAAGTAATAGAGAAGAAAAGTATATAGCTCCAACTATAATTGATGGAATAGATTTAGATAGTGCAATCATGCAGGAAGAAATTTTCGGACCAATTTTACCTGTTATGACATATAAAGATACTGATCAAATAATAAAAGTGGTGAGGAAAAATCGATATCCATTGGCTCTTTATCTATTTACAAATGATAAAGAGTTAGAAGATTTTATCATTGAAAGAATTGAGTTCGGAGGAGGCTGTATTAACAATGGACTCTTACATCTACTTAATAGCAAACTTCCTTTCGGAGGAGTAGGAAACAGCGGCATGGGAAACTATCATGGAAGATACAGCTTTGATAGATTTTCACATAAAAAGAGTATCCTCAAATCTCATAAGAACATTGATATGCCATTGAGATATCCACCATATAGTGAGGGGCAATTAAATCTGGTAAAAAAAGTTATGAAATAATACAATAAAAAAAGAAGTTTAAGCGTAAAAGCTTAAACTTCTTTTTTTAAGGCGATATTATTAAAACAGGTGCAAATGATCAAACCTTGGTATTGAAAATTGGGGATGATGATGCAATACTATTTACGGGTCACCAGTTCATAGTAGCTCATGGGATACAGAAAGAAGGTGATAAGGCATTTTGGAATTGGGGAGAATATTATGATGAACTACCAGATGAAGTATTTGAGAAAAACAGATCAAAAGATGAGTCCAAAGAGCAATTGGGTTTAGAAGATGATTGGGAAATAGAACAATAGTTAAAACTAGCAATAGAAGTATCTATAGCTAGTTTTTTTAAATTGAACAAATAAAGAAAAAAGAAAGTAAAAAAGAAAAGCACTTTAATACTTCTTTATTCTATTTAAAAGCTTTGGAGGTGCATCTAATGGAAGTTAAAAGATATACTGATGAAGAAATAAATGAAGCGAACAATGTCAGCATAGTAGATTACATAAATAATTTGAATTTAGAAACTAAAAGAGCTGGAAAGACTTTTAAGCTAGAAGGTCATGGTGGATTATATATCGATCCTATAAAAAACAAATGGAACTGTTTTTCTAAGGGCAAAGGTGGAGGCCCAATTCAATTAGTTATGTTTTTGGAAAATAATACTTGGGTAGAAGCAGTAAAGACTTTACTAGGTAACAACTATGAAAGTAGTCATGTAAACTTAAGTCATAAGATTATTGATAAAGAAACTAGTAAGGAATTTATTCTACCAAAGAAAAATAAAACCTTTAATCATATAATTGCATACTTAATTAAAACCAGAGGTATTGATAAGGATATGGTATATAACTGTATTCAAAGTAAAACACTTTATGAAGATGAAAGAAGAAATTGTGTATTTGTTGGATATGATAAAGAAGGAGTACCAAAATATGCAGGTCTTAGGGGTACTAACTCAAGTAAGGAATTTAAGGGAGAAGTTGAGAATAGTAATAAAGCTTTTTCTTTCAATATCCCAGGAGAGACTAATAAACTCTATATATTTGAATCTCCTATAGAAGTAATGAGTTATTTAACACTACAAAAGAAGTTTAAATATCATGAAGAATTCAATCACCATATGCTATCATTAGGATGTTTAGCTCCTGTAGCATTAAATCAATATTTAGAAGATAATCCTAATATAGGAGAGTTAAATATATGCCTTAATAATGATAAATGGGGTATTGATGCTGCTAATCATATAAAAAAAGAATACCAGGATAGATATAAGATAAATATAGAGTTTCCCGAGCTAAAAGATTTTAATGAGGATCTGGTTCATATTAATAGAAATATAAAAAACAATTAAAAGTAGTACAATTAGAAAATGAAGAAAGTGAGGTTTATGAGCTAGACATGTAGCTCATTTTTTAATAATTTAAAGAAAGGATTATGGCATGGATACTAAAAATAACGCAAGAACTTTAGTATATAAAAAATCAATATTAAGATATCTTTATATTGTATAAGTAGTTAAAAATGTTAGATACACTAAAACTAAATATTTAGTAAAAATATTGTAAAAATATTGTATATAAGCCACATTCTAAGAGCTATTATTAGCTGCATTAAATGTTATTTATATGCACTATAGAGCTAGAGGATAGATTTATAAAAACAGAATCGGGGACAAGCCCCGACTAATGTGAGATTTAGCACCTTTTTTTTCTACCAAAGAAGTCACCGAATAAATCATCACCACAGAAAATAATTATTAATACAATAAAAAATATTAACATAAAGTTATTATTTTTATCGCAATCCCTATCTCTATCGCAGCCTCTATCACATAATAAATCAACGCCCACAGTAAACACCTCCATTTATTCATAAAATATCTCATAATAGTATATGAGAATTAGTAAAAATTGTTAATCAAGGGACACGGAGTAGAATTAAACAAACTATCAATGAACGACACATAGCAAGAAGATAATGTAATTTATATGCAGCATGGAGCTAGAGATATGGGTTAAATATAAGAATCGGGGACAAACCCCGACTCTTATAATCTACTAAAATATATCACAGTTACAGAAAATTAATACTAGTATCAGGAAGAAGAACAACAAAGAAGTATCCATACCTTTTCTGTCACAGTCTCTATCTCTATCTCTACCAAGTATTTCGCCCACAATTAACACCTCCGTTTATTTTAAGAGAACCAACTCTCTAATATAATATGAGAATTACTGTTAAAATGTTACTAAGTAGGGGTGTAGAAATACAAGAGTTGCTCTAATTTGAGGATGGATTAAGTCATCTAGGATAGAAACAATTATGATAACAAAGAATTGTATTAAAGCATTATTTTTATGTCGCATAACAAGTAAAGTATGTAATATCATGATATTTATACTTAAATGAAGAAAGTGATTAAGTTGTGCAATAAATGTAAGTGCAGTAAATGTAGTAATCTCAAACAGTACTCTGATGACTTAATAATATTGATTGCACTTTTAAATTATATGAATCATTTTTCCTCGGCGGCAGAAATAAGAAAACAGAATGTCGATATGCAGGGCGAGTATTTTAACTCATATGTATGTGAATGCCTTGCAGATTACTATGCCCGAATGAGAAATAAATTTCCGTTTAATCCAATATCATCAGAAGTAAAGGATTATCTTCCCAATAAGAGAGGCGCAAAGGTGTTTTTTGATGCACTACAGCAACCATTATTGAAGTTCACGAATGGATGTTGCAAATGTTTTGTTCTTTCAATTGGATTTAGCAGAGAAGGTATTCCATTGGCTACCATTGCAGAACCTGAAAGGACTTACTGTTATAGGTTGCTTAATGATTTAAGTGAGTGGGCAATGCCTGTAGTAGGACTGGCGAATATGGGAACAAATCTGTTTCCGGCAGAAGTTGTTTTTACAGAACATAATGATAAATTTTATGCTGATGTTTTATAACAAATTCCAATTTATCTAGTTAAGGATAAGCATAAAATAAATGAGTTTAGACACAACATTTATTAATAGCGCAGCTGACCATATTGTGTATTCCATGGTGAGATTTTAAACTATAACATCATAAAAAAAGAAGTTTAAGCGTAAAAGCTTAAACTTCTTTTTGTCTTGGTGCCGCTGGCCGGGGTCGAACCGGCACGGTATCACTACCACAGGATTTTGAGTCCAGCACGTCTGCCAATTCCATCACAGCGGCTAAAATGATTACAAGAAATATAATAGCATATAAAACTTAATAAATCAAGATTTTTCTTTTTCATTTTGTTTACTCATATTGTATTTTGAGGTATACTAGAAGATATGAAGCTTTGAATAGGAGTGAGGAAATGGATAAGAAAAAACTGATGATTATAGATGGTAGTTCTCTAATATATAGAGCCTTTTATGCTTTACCCTTGTTATCAAACAAGGATGGCATATATACCAATGGAGTATATGGATTTTTGACTATGTTATACAAGGTAAAGGAAGAACAAAAACCAGACTATATCTGTGTAGCCTTTGATAAAAAAGGGCCTACATTTAGACATGAAGAGTACGATAAATATAAGGGCAATAGACAAGCAACACCTTCAGAATTAGTACAGCAATTTCCAATTATAAGAGAAATACTTGACGCTATGAATATTAAATATTTAGAGCTATCTGGTTTTGAAGCTGATGATATTGCAGGAACTTTAGCAAAAATGGGGGAAGAAAATCTAATTGATGTTATATTGGTCACTGGAGATAAGGATTATCTTCAATTGGCGACTGATAGTACTAAAGTATTTATTACTAAAAAAGGAATTACTGAATTAGAAGTATTTGATAGGAATATAATTATTGATAAGTATGAAATTACACCTGATCAGCTAATTGATTTAAAAGGATTAATGGGAGACCAATCCGATAATATACCAGGAGTGCCAGGAATTGGAGAAAAGACAGGATTAAAGTTGTTAAAAGAATATGGTACAATTGAAAATATATATGAAAATATAGATAATATTAGCGGTAAAAAATTAAAGGAAAATTTAGTTGAAAATAAACATCTTGCCTTTATGAGTAGAAAACTTGGTGAAATCATGACAAGAGTACCTTTAGATTTAGGTATTGAAGATTTAAAAGTAAAGGAACCTAATTTAGACCCTTTGATAAAAATCTACTCAAACCTAGAATTTAATAGTTTGCTTGGAAAGATAAGCGATGGATATTCAGTTGAAGAAGAACTCCATGCTCCCTTAGAATTCAATATAATTAATCAATCAGATTATAGTGAATTAGTAAACAATCTAAAAAAAGCAGGAAAGTTTGCATTCAAATGTATAGTAGATGATGGTAATTATGTTGAGGATAAGATAATTGCTATAGGTATGAAAACTGAGGATTCTATAACAAATATTATTTGCTTAGATAAGCATGAAGAAGAATTTGCTAATAGTTTTGGGGATTTATTCAGAGATGAAACTATTGAAAAAATCGGACACAATCTAAAATCTGATATTGTTATATTATCAAGACTTGGTGTAGAAATTGAAAATATCAGGTTTGACTCTATGATAACCCAATACTTGGTTAATCCCTCTCAAAACACTTACTCCATCAATGATATAAGTAAGGAGTATTTAAATTATTATGGTGTAGATGAGGAAAGCCTCTTAGGCAAGGGCAAGAATAAGAGAAAAATGGCTGATTTAAACGAATCTGAAATAGGGGAATATATTTCATTTATATTAGATACAGTATTAAATGTAGAGATAAAAATGCAAAAAGTTCTAGAAGAACAGGAAATGTTAGAACTTTACTACAATGTTGAATTACCTTTAGTTCAGGTTCTAGCAAGTATGGAGCATTATGGATTTAAAATTGATATGGAAGAACTAAGAAAATTAGGAACAGAATATGAAGGAGAGATAAATTCACTGACCAGTGAAATTTATGAACTAGCTCAACAAGAGTTCAATATCAATTCAACTAAACAATTGGGAGATATACTGTTTGATAAATTATCTTTACCAGTTATCAAAAAGACTAAAACAGGATATTCAACAGATGCAGAGGTCTTAGATAAATTAATTGACCAGCATCCAATAGTAGGTAAGGTTCTTAGATATAGACAAATTGTAAAATTGAAATCAACTTATATTGACGGACTTTTAAATTTAGTCAATAAAGAAACTGAGAGAGTTCATTCAAGCTTTAACCAAACAATTACTACTACAGGAAGAATAAGTAGCACAGAACCAAATTTGCAAAATATTCCTATTAGAACCGATGATGGTAGGAAGATTAGAAAAGCTTTTATTGCAGATAACAATGGCTACATCCTCGTAGATGCAGATTATTCTCAAATTGAGTTAAGGGTGTTAGCTCATATATCAAAGGATCCTAAGATGATGGAATCCTTTATAAGCAATGAAGATATTCATACAAAGACAGCTTCTGAAGTGTTTGGCCTTCCTATAGATGAAGTTACATCTGAAATGAGAGCTAGAGCAAAGGCTGTAAATTTTGGAATAGTATATGGGATTTCTGACTATGGTTTATCAAGGGACTTAAATATTTCTAGAAAAGAAGCAAAGGAGTATATAGATAATTATTTAAGAAACTATGAAATGGTTAAAAACTATATGGAGACTATAGTTGAGGATGGAAAGGAAAATGGCTATGTAGAGACTATTCTACACAGAAGAAGATATATACCAGAGCTTAAAGCAAAAAACTTCAATATCAAATCCTTTGGAGAGAGAATAGCTATGAATACTCCAATACAAGGGTCTGCTGCAGATATTATCAAAATGGCAATGGTAAATGTATATAAGGAACTGAAGAAAAGAAAATTAAAATCAAGGCTTATATTACAAATTCATGATGAACTTATAATAGAAGCTAAGAATGATGAAGTTGAGGAAGTAAAGATTTTATTGAGGGAAATAATGGAGACCTCTATTAAGCTTAGTATACCTCTCACAGTAGATTTAGAAGTAGGTGCTAATTGGTATGAAGCAAAATAATGTTATATTAATCGGATTAACTGGAGGAATAGCAACAGGCAAATCTACAGTTTCAAATATAATAATAGAAAAAGGATATCCCCTTATTGATGCAGATAAGATTGCTAGGGAAATAGTCCAGGTTAATAGACCAGCCTATAAAGAAATTGTTGAAGTGTTTGGAGAAAAAATATTAAATGAGGATAAAACCTTAGATAGAAAGAGCTTAGGAAATATTATCTTTAGTGAAAAAGAAGCTAGAGAAAAATTAAATAATATTACTCACCCATATATATTTGAAACTATAAAATCTGAAATTAAGAGACTGTCTAGAGAACATAATATTATTTTCTTAGATATACCATTGTTGTTTGAGCAGTTTGATTTAATAGAGAATTATAATATTGAATTTACAGACATATGGTTAGTATATGTAGAAAAGGCTATTCAAATAAATCGATTGATGAAAAGAGATGGAATTTCACAGGATGAAGCTTTAAGAAAAGTGGAGTCTCAAATGCCAATAGATGTTAAAAGAACAAGGTCTTCCAAGACAATCATCAATAGTGGAGATATTGAATTATTAAATAAACAGGTAGATGAATTGTTACTAGAATTAATCTAATCTTGGAGGGATTTTCGGTTGTTTAAAATTATTAGAGGAATAAAAAAATTAATAATATTGTTAATTACAATAGTTTTAGTAGTTTCTATAGCTTTTGTAGTTATGAGCGCTAAATATCCAATAGGATATAAGACTATGATAGTAAAATACTCTGAAATGTACGAGTTGGATCCATATTTAATTGCATCTATAATCAATGTTGAGAGCAGATATGATAAAAATGCAACATCTCCAAAAAACGCTAGAGGACTAATGCAAATTGGACCACAGACTGGAGAATGGGCTAGTCAAGTCCTTGGGATAGAAAATTATACTGAGGAACTCCTATTTGATCCTGAAACAAATATAAGTATGGGAACTTGGTACATTAGTACTTTATTTAAGGAATTCAATGGAAATTTGGATTTAGTTCTAGCGGCATATAATGCAGGAAGTGGCAATGTTAATAAATGGTTGAATGATGAGGAATATTGTAGTGATGGAGCTAATCTATCAACTATTCCCTTTAAAGAAACTGAAGACTATCTAGAAAAAGTAAAGAAAGGCTATAATATTTATAGTACAGTATATAAAAGATATATAATGAATCCAAATGAGAACGATTCTTTTTATATTAATTTATTACATAATATCAAAAGAACTTTCGATGAATTTATAGGCAGCATAAGATAAGGGGGAAAAAAATGAAATTTAACAAATATCTAAGACTAATTATTATATTGTTACTAGCTATGACAGTTGTAGGATGCCAACAATTTGAGAAAACTGTGGAAGATGAAGACGATATTGAAACAACAGAAGCTTATATTGATGATGAACCAGTAGAGGGAGGACAAGTGGTTTTACCTTTGACTACTTTTAACACCCTAAATCCCTTAATGACAGAAAACAGTAGTTATTATTTCTTTAGTAAGCTCGTCTTTGAAGGATTATTTGAATTTGATAATGATTTAAATGTAAAAAATCAACTGGCAGAAAGCTATAATATAAAAGATGATGGTAGAACAATTGAAATTAGGCTAAAAGATAATGTGTTTTGGCATGATGGAGAAAAACTAAAACCAGAGGATATTGCTTTTACAATTAACACAATAAAATATGCTAATACAAATAGCACTTATAAGGAAATGTTGGCTAAGGCTATGGGATTAACAAGCGCATCAGATTTAAGAAGAATTCTTGAAGTAGCTATAATAGATGAAAGTAATATATCAATTACTTTTGATAGGGCATTTAGCAATAATCTTGAAGTACTTACTTTTCCTATAATTCCAAAGCATGTATTTGTAACAACAAAAGGTGGTAACGATGATTTCATTAAAGCATTAGAGCTAAATGACTATACACCTATTGGTACGGGAGCCTATAGATTTGAATCTTATGAAAAAATGAAGCAAATAACATTAAAGGCAAACGATAATTATAGAGATGGAAAACCCTATATTGATGAGATATTAGGAAGAGTATTAGATAGTGAAGAAGATATATTGACTGCATTTGAAACAGGGCAGATAAATATAGCAACAACTATAGGGGTAGACTGGGATAAATATGGAGGAAACAGCAGAATTAGAGCTGTAGAATTTGTATCACCAAATTATGAATTCTTAGGATTTAACTTCTCTAAAGAAGTTTTTTCTGGTGAAAACGGACAAAGATTAAGGCGAGCCATAGCTTATGGTATAAATAGACAATCCATAATAGAAAAACTTTACTTAGGTCATGGAACTCAAATTGATGTCCCAGTTCATCCCGATTCTTGGTTGTTATCAGAGAAAGCTAATACCTATGGCTATAATTTAGAACTGGCAAAGAAAGAATTGAATAACATAGGATGGAAAGATACAAATGATGACGGCATATTAGAGGACGAAAACGGTGAGGCAATATCTTTTAATTTGCTAACAAACACATATAATCCTATGAGGCTTAGAACTGCAGAGCTAATCCAAGAGGATTTAATAGAAATTGGAATTAATATAAATATTAGTACTGGAAAGAACTTAGACAAAGAAGCAACTAAGGAAGATATTGAACAACAATGGATTGAAGTAAATGAGCTTCTTTCTACAGGAGACTATGATATAGCTCTCCTTGGATGGCAGTTATCTGCTATTCCAGACTTATCATTTGCTTTTCATAGTTCGCAAATTCCATATAATACGAACTTCATAAAATATTCCAGTGAAAATATGGATCAATTATTAGAAGCTGCTTTTTTAAGTGGATCTAGAGAAAACAAAATTAATGCATATGATGATTTACAAGCTTATATTGTTAATGAACTTCCATATATTAGCTTGTTTTATAAAAATAAGGCACTATTAATGGATACAAAAATAGTTGGTGATATTGATCCTGCTTTCTTTAATCCCTATAGAGGAATAGAGAAATGTTATATACCTAAGGATTTACAATAAATATTAATTGAAAAAACTATAAAAGTGTAGTAGAATAATGTAGGTAAATTGAAAGCAGGAGTGGCGGAACGGCAGACGCGCTATCTTGAGGGGGTAGTAAGCAAAGCTTGTGAGGGTTCAAATCCCTTCTCCTGCACCAAAAATACAATAGTGATAATTAAATATAAAAGATAAGATAATACTAGCTAATGGCTAGTATTATCTGCTTAAGTAGATTATACATACTGATATTAAGGAAGGATTTTAGTTAATGATTCTTTGTTAGATTTAGAATCGTAGGAGCAAATAATTAAATATGAAATTTTCTTAATAAAATTTAAATATGAAAATCGAGTAAATTTGACAATTGTTAAACAATACTAAATTTATTTTGAATAATGGTATTAATCGTTAAAGAAATTTATTGTTAATAAAGGACATTGATATAATAACTGTAAATATGTCCTTTTATTATATCTAGATTACTGTATTTTTGAAAATAAAAGATATTTTAAGTAAATACATTTTTGTGATTTTTAGAAAAATAATAATTTAGAGAGTAGATTACATTAAAAATTAACAATGATTGTAAAAGAATTGACAGTCTTTTACATCTATGAAATGTGTACAATTCAAGGGCTTAATGTTATAATATAAATTAGTATTTTAAGCTAGGGGAAATATAGCTTAATTTTTTAATGTTTATTATAAAAATATTAATAAAGAGGTGGAAAGAATGAAACTTGAAAATCTCACTTTTAAGGGTGGGGTACATGTACCACACAGCAAGGAATTGACAGAAAAAAAGTCCCTGATTTATGCAAATGAGCCAAGTGTAGTATATATACCATTGCATCAACATACTGGAGCACCATGTGAAGCTTTAGTTAATGTAGGGGATAGGGTAAAAATTGGACAAAAAATTGCAGAGTCTTCAGCTTTTGTCTCAGCACCAATTCATTCCAGCGTGGCTGGTATTGTAAAAAGCATCACAAATATAACAACACCTACTGGAATGAACTCAGCATGTATTGTTATAGAGTCAGATGGTACAAAAGAAGTCCATGAGTCAGTTAAACCTAAAGAATCTTTGGACAAGCTTTCATCTAAAGAAATAATTTCAATTATTAAGGAGGCTGGAATTACTGGGATGGGGGGAGCTGGATTTCCCACTCATGTAAAACTATCACCACCGCCTGAGAAAAAAATTGATACCATTATCTTAAATGGAGCAGAATGTGAACCATTTTTAACTGCAGATCATAGGTTAATGCTGGAAATGCCAGAAAAGGTAGTATTTGGTCTAAGAGCTATTATGAAAGCATTAAATGTAGAAAAAGGGTTCATTGGAGTCGAAAACAACAAAATGGACGCAGTACATGCATTAAAGTCAGTGATTAGAGAAGATGATAAAATAGAAATAGTAACCTTAAAAGCAAAATATCCACAAGGGGATGAAAAAAGAATTATCAATGCAATAACAGGGAGAAAAGTTCCTTCTGGCGGATTACCAATGGATGTTGGCTGTGTTGTTAACAATGTTAGTACTGCTAAGGCAATAGCAGAAGCCATATTAGAAGGAAAACCTTTATATGAAAGAGTTGTTACTGTTACAGGAAATGGAATTAAAGAGCCAAAAAACATAGTAGTTAAGATTGGAACAAAATTCCAAGAAGTAATAGATCAATGTGGTGGATTCAATGGAACTCCAGGCAAGATAATTATGGGAGGACCTATGATGGGATTAGCTCAATTTTCCACGGATGTTCCAGTAATAAAAGGTTCTGGTGGTATTTTGGTCCTTACAGAGGAGGAAGCTTTAGCTGAAAAAGTATCTCCTTGCATTAAATGTGGGAAGTGTTTAGAAGTATGCCCAGTAACATTACAGCCTTTACACATTTCTGCCCATGCATTAAAGAAGAATTTTGAAGGTGCTGAAAGATTCAATGCACTAGATTGTGTTGAATGTGGAGCATGTTCATTTATATGTCCAGCAAAGAGACCATTAGTAGAGTCAATTAGATTTGCTAAAAGAGAAATCCTTGCAAAAAGAAAAAAATCATAGAAGTTAGGAGGAAATTAAATGGAAGGTAAAATTTTAAACCCTACGAAGACAGATTCTGCAATATCTGATTTACTTATAGTATCATCTTCACCTCATCTTAGATCAAATGAATCTGTTAAGAGAATAATGCTAGATGTAATAATAGCTCTAATACCTGCAATGATTGGTTCTGTTTATTTCTTTGGGCTTAATGCCTTAAAGTTAATATTAATATCCATCGCATCAGCTTTGTTTTTTGAAGCTGTCATACAAAAAATGTTGAAAAAGGAAATTTCAATAAATGATTATAGTGCTGTTATAACAGGAATATTATTAGCATTCAATTTACCAGCAAATGCACCTTGGTGGATTGCAGTATTTGGTTCAGGATTTGCTATTATTATAGTGAAGCAATTATTTGGTGGATTGGGATCAAATTTCATGAATCCAGCATTAGCAGCAAGAGCAGTACTATTAACTTCTTGGCCAAACATTATGTCAAACTTTGTATTGCCAGGTGCCGATGCTATAACTGGTGCAACACCATTGGCTATAATGAAATATGGTGCAGCAGATGCAGGTGCTTCAGCTACAGTAGCTCAAGCAGCGGCAGAATTACCTTCAATATTGAATATGTTCATTGGAAATAGGGGAGGAGCAATAGGAGAAACTTCAGCACTGTTGTTATTAATTGGTGGACTGTATTTATTAATTAGAAAAGTTATTGACTGGAAGATTCCTGTAATTTATATTGCAACAACAGCAGTATTCTTATTGTTATTAGGTGTTGAGACAGATCAACTTGTTTACCATATACTAGGTGGTGGATTGATTCTTGGAGCATTCTATATGGCAACAGATTACTCATCTGGAGCTATAACACCAATTGGCCAAATAATATTTGCTTTTGGTGCTGGAGCATTAACTGCTTTAATCAGAGTAAAGGGTGGATTCCCAGAAGGAGTTTCATACTCTATACTTTTAATGAATGTAGCAGCTCCACTAATAGATAAATTTACTGCACCAAGAGTATTTGGGAGGTCGAAATAGATGAAGGAAACTATTAAATTAGGATTAATATTACTAATCATCACTGTAGTTGCAGCGGGAGTTTTAGCTGTATCAAACAATTTGACTAAAGATAAAATTGCTGAATTAGAAATGGAAGGAAGCATTGGTGCACTAAAAGAAATATTTGGTGATATGGATAAATTTGCTCCTTTAGCTCAAGGGCAACAAAATGAAATCATTGCTGCAAATTCAAATGTTATAGAAGTTTTTGAAGCATATAGTGGAGATAATATAGCTGGATATGCGATAAAATCTAAATCAAAAGGTTTTGGTGGAGATATAGTAATGATTACTGGATTTGCAAATGACGGAACTGTTGTAGGAATGCAGATATTAGAACATTCTGAGACTCCTAGCTTAGGTTCTAAAGCAGCAGAACCAGAATTTACAGATAAGTTTAGAGGTAAGAGCACAGCTGAAGAAATCGCTGTTGAAGCTATATCTGGTGCAACTATAACATCTAAGGGTGTTTTGTCAGGTATAAATGAAGCTAGAGAAGTGTTTAATGCACAACTTTCAAACTAAATAAATTGGAGGTGGAATGATTGAAATTGTTTAAGATATTTAAAAATGGTATTGCAAGTGAAAATCCAATATTTGTACAATTAGTTGGTATGTGCTCAACATTAGCTATTACAACTAATGTATTAAATAGTATAGCTATGGGCGCTGCTGTAACCGTAGTATTAATTGGTTCGAACTTTGTAATCTCTTTGCTTAGAAATGTAATACCAGATAAAATTCGTATCCCTGCATTTGTTGTTGTAATAGCAACTTTTGTTACTATAATAGAAATGTTTATGAAGGCATATGCCCAGCCAATTTATCAAGCCTTAGGTATATTTCTTCCTTTAATAGTAGTAAATTGTATAATACTTGCCCGTGCAGAGGCTTTTGCTTTTAAAAACAAAATTATACCTTCAGTCGTAGATGGTCTTAGTATGGGAATTGGTTATACTATAGCACTTGTTATACTAGGCAGTATAAGAGAAATATTTGGTGCTGGAACTTTCTTAGGTAAAGCATTATTTGGAGCTAGTTTTCAGCCAGCTGGAATATTTGTACAACCACCAGGAGCATTTATTGTATTAGGTATTTTAATAGGTGTTTTCAATTTAGTTAAAAACAAAAAAACTACTAGTGAAATTTAAATAAGGAGGAAAACTTAATGAGTATAGCAGCGATATTGATTAGTACAATATTTGTAAATAACTATGTATTCGCTCGATTCCTTGGTATTTGCCCATTTTTAGGAGTATCAAATAAAATGGAAACTGCTACAGGAATGGGTGTTGCTGTAACATTTGTAGTTACACTATCTTCAATAATTACCTACTTTATACAAAAAGGAATTTTGGATTTAATGGGTTTGGAATATTTGCAAACTATTGTTTTTATATTAGTTATAGCAGCATTAGTTCAATTTGTTGAAATAGTAATGAAAAAAATGAGCCCTACATTATACAATGCATTGGGAGTTTACTTACCACTAATTACTACAAACTGTGTAGTATTAGGAGTTACAATACTTAATATTCAAGAAGGATATAATTTAGTACAAACTATATTTAATGCTATAGGATCTTCCCTTGGATTTACATTAGCATTAATCCTTATATCAGGGATAAGAGAGCAACTAGAGTTAGCGGATATTCCTGAAGCATTAAAGGGATTTCCCATAGCTTTAATTACTGCAGGATTAATGTCCATAGCCTTTTTAGGCTTTAATGGACTTGTTTAGGAGGTAGGAATATGACTGATATTTTAAACCCAATTATCGTACTCGGTGGATTAGGATTAGTTTTTGGAGTAATCTTATCTATTGCATCCAATGCATTTGCAGTAGAAGTTGATCCAAAGGTAGAAGAAATTAGATCTGCTTTACCTGGAGCTAACTGTGGAGCTTGTGGGTTCCCAGGTTGTGATGGGTTAGCAAATGCCATTGCTGAAGGGAATGCAAACACTAATGCCTGTGTTGTAGGAGGCAAGTCAGTAGCGGAGGCAGTATCTGACATTATGGGTGTTAATGCTCTAAATGTAGATAGAAATGTGGCTACAGTCCTATGCCAAGGAGATTGTAATAAGGCAAAAGAGAAATATAGATATGAAGGAATTCAAGATTGTAGAGCAGCTAATATATTACAATCTGGTGGAAAAGCATGTACTTTTGGTTGTCTAGGCTGTGGAACTTGTAAAGAAGTTTGTGCCTTTGACGCTATAGAGATAGTAAATGGAGTAGCGGTTGTAAACAAAGATAAATGTACTGCATGTATGAAATGTATAGAAGTATGTCCTAAATCAATAATTGAGTTAGTTCCATATGACAATCAATTTGTAGTAAAATGTAAGAGTAAAGACTCAGGTAAAGAAGTAAAAAGCAAATGTAACATTGGCTGCATTGGATGTCAAATATGCGTTAAAAATTGTCCAGTGGATGCATTTAGCTTTGAAAACAACTTGGCGAAGATTAATTACGAAAAATGTACTAACTGTGGGATATGTGCTGAAAAATGTCCTACAAAAGCTATATACTCAAATCTAACTAAAGAAGCAGCAATTTAAAAGCAGGGCCTTCAAGGCCCTGCTTTTATGAAATTGTAACTTGTAAATGAAAAACATTAATGGTAAACTAGTAATGTATGAAATTTGAATAAACTTACTTTAAAAGGATGATTATAATGACTAAAGGCGATAAGATTTTAATTATAGTTATCATAGCTATTAGCCTAACATCTTTAGGGTTTATTAAGAATAACGCAGTTGGATATATGGATAAGTATATCAGTATTCAAGTTGATGGAAAGGAATATAAGAAAATAATATTCGACAAAAGTGTTATTGGAAAGACAATCCCAATTGAAACTGAATTCGGTTACAATTTGGTTGAAATTGGTGATGGAACAGTAAGAGTTATCGAGGCTTCTTGTCCAGATGAATTGGATGTAAAGCAAGGATCTATATCTGCTCCAGGCCAAATAATTGTTTGCTTACCAAATAGACTTGTAATAGAGATAAAAGGCTCAAGTGAGGTACCAGGAGTTGATAATATTAGCCATTAAGGATGATAAATAACTATGAAAAGATTAAGAAAGATGATATTCTTGTCCTTATTAGTAGCAATAGGTCTTGCACTGTCTGTATTAGAGTCTGCAATTCCTTTACCAATTACTGTACCAGGTGCTAAACTAGGACTTTCAAATATGGTTATATTGGTTACACTAGTACTATTTGGATTTAAAGAAGCTTTAGTGGTAGGAATATTAAAAAGCATTGTACTTGTACTAATTACAGGTAGCATATCTAGTTTCTTATACAGTTTTTCAGGTGCTATTCTTAGCTGTATTGCAATGTTTATTGTGTATAAATACTTTTCAAAGATATTTAGCCTAATTGGGGTTAGTATTTTTGGAGCAGTAGCTCACAACTTTGCCCAAGTTAGCGTTGCTTCTCTTATGATGTATAATGCTAGAATATATTCATATCTACCGATTCTTCTTTTAACTGGTTTGTTTACTGGATATTTTGTAGGTCTAGGATCAATTTATATTTCAAAAAACCTACAGAAACATTTAAAATCACAGTTTAGATAGGTTAGGAGGCAATATGGATAAGATAATATTAGCTTCTTCATCTCCAAGGAGAGAAGAAATGCTAAAAAAATACAATTTAGAACCCATGATATTTCCTTCTCATATTGAAGAAAGACAGATAGAAGGAGAAACACCTGAACAGGTTGTAATGGCTTTAGCTTTTGAAAAGGCCTTGTGGGTTAGTAGACATTTTAGTAATGGAGAAATTATTATAGGGGCAGATACCATAGTTGTATTAGAAAACAGAATACTAGGTAAGCCCAAAGATGAAAAAGATGCATTTGAAATATTAAGCTCATTAAGTGGAAAAGAACACAGTGTAATTAGTGGGGTTTGTATTATTAAAGCAAACTCAAATACTAAGATAATAGATTACGAAACTACCACAGTTAGATTTAGACATTTATCAGAAGAGCAAATATTAAGGTATATCCATACAAAGGAACCAATGGATAAGGCAGGTGCTTATGGAATCCAAGGGTATGGAGAAATATTAGTTGAGAAAATTGATGGGTCCTATTCTAATGTGGTAGGCTTACCTCTTGGAAAGCTTGACTACTTATTAAATGAATTTTTTAATATAAAAATATTATAGATAAGTGGGTGGAAGTGTGAGTACTGATCAAAATCTAGAAAGAAATTACACTATTAAGGAACTTCCAATGACTGAAAGGCCTAGAGAAAAACTTTATACTCACGGTCCAGAAGCTTTATCAAATGAGGAATTAATCGCTATTATTATTAGGACAGGAAACAAGAGCGATTCTGCTATTGATTTAGCTAGAAAAATATTAAGTAAAGATAACAGAGGGCTTGTACACCTTCGCGATACAACTTTGCAATCTCTCATGGAAATCAAGGGTGTAGGTCAATGCAAATCAGCTCAAATACTAGCTGCAATAGAACTAGGTAAGAGGATAAACTATAAAGATGCATTAGATAAGGTGAAAATAACAGATCCTAATACTATTGTAAATCTATATATGGACGAAATGAGGTATTTACAGAAGGAACATTTTCGAATTTTATTACTAGATACAAAGAATCAGATTATCGTAACTGAGGAGATATCAGTTGGCACTTTAAATGCTTCCATAGTACATCCACGAGATGTTTTTAAGGCAGCAATTAAGAGAAATGCCAATTCTATTATTTTGATACATAATCATCCAAGTGGAGATCCAACGCCTAGTAATGAAGATATTAATATAACCAATCGATTAATAGATGCAGGAAATTTAATTGGAATAAGAGTACTAGATCACTTAATAATTGGAGATAATAGATATATAAGTTTTAAAGAAAAAAATTTAATTTAAGTTATGGTAAAGGAAGGAGCAAACAATATGGGACTATTTAGTGGATTTGTAAAAGACTTAGGAATAGATCTAGGAACAGCAAATACTTTAGTTTATATAAAAGGTAAAGGGGTTGTAGCTAGGGAACCTTCAGTAGTGGCAATTCAAACTAATACTAGACAGGTATTAGCCGTAGGTGAAGAAGCAAAGAAAATGATTGGTAGAACTCCTGGTAATATTGTTGCAATTAGGCCTTTAAAGGATGGAGTAATTGCTGATTTTGATGTTACTAAAAGTATGTTAAAATATTTTATTAGAAAAGCAACAAAAAGGAAGACCTTCTTTCAACCTAGGGTTGTAGTTTGTGTACCTAGTGGAGTAACAGAAGTTGAGAAAAGAGCTGTTGAAGAGGCAGCAATACATGCAGGTGCAAGAGATGCATATTTAATTGAAGAACCAATGGCAGCAGCTATAGGCTCTGGACTACCTGTTCAAGATGCAACTGGTTCTATGGTAGTTGATATTGGAGGAGGTACTACAGAAGTAGCTATTATATCTTTAGGTGGTATAGTTACATCCAAATCCATAAGAGTAGGTGGAGATGAGTTAGATGAATCAATTGTTAGCTTTATCAAGAAGGAGTATAGTTTAATGATTGGTGAAAGAACTGCTGAAGAGGTAAAGATAACTATTGGATCAGCTTTATCAGATTCAGGGCTAGGTACTATGCAAATAAGAGGTAGAGATATGATTACTGGATTACCTAAGACTATAGAAGTAAGCTCTAAAGAAATATATGCAGCTATGAAGGAGCCAATTTTTAATATCTTAGAAGCAATCAAATCTACTTTAGAAAAAACGCCACCAGAACTAGCTTCTGATGTAATGGAGTTAGGGATAATGCTTACAGGAGGCGGAGCACTTTTAGATGGCTTAGATAAATTAATCAATGATGAAACAGGAATGCCTGTGCATATAGCGGAGAGTCCTTTAGATTGTGTGGCAATAGGGACTGGAAAAGCATTAGATAGCATTGATATACTTAAAAAAACTTTATCAAATAATAAAAGAATAAATTAAGTGGTGATATTATGTCCTTTTTCAACAGGAATAAAGAACGAATGATGGTAGCATCTGTTGCTATCATTCTCCTTGTTCTAATTGGCGTTACTAGTACAGAAAGAATGGCATTGACCAAGGTGGAGAAAATAATAGGTAATATTCTTACCCCCATAGGAAAAATCTCTAATTCAGTGGGAGAAAATCTTTCTGTTTTTTTTGAAGACCTTAGAAATATTAGTAGTTTAAAGGCAGAGAATGAGGAACTTAAAAAGCAAATTGTAGTTTTGGAAGATGAGAATAGGAGTTACTTAAATCTTATTGGAAAAACTGACTATTTAAAAAGCGAATACAAGCTACTAAATTCAACTACCTATAATTTACTAAAAGCTCAAATTGTAGGGAAAGAACCAGACAATCGATTTGATAGATTTACCATTGATAAAGGGATAAATGACAAGATAAAGAAAGGTGATACTGTTATCCAAGGAGTTGAATTAGATCAGAATACTGTAATTGAAGGAATAGTAGGTCGTGTTATAGAGGTTGGTGACAATTGGGCAAAGATAATCACAGTTGAATTGAGTAATGTTTCCTTTAAGATACTAAGAACTCAAGATGGTGGGATTATTTCAGGTAGTACAGACGGTAGGATATCTGGATATCTTTTTGACAACAAAGCCGATGTAATAAAAGGAGACAAGCTTTTTACTTCTGGATTAGGTGGTGCTTATGTAAGTGATATATATATAGGTGAAGTGGATGAAGTAATTAGTGGGGATGAAGATTTAACTAAGAGAATACATGTTAAGCCAGCAATAAATTTTAAAAAGTTATATAATGTGTATGTAATATCTAATTAAGGTTGAGTGATAAATATGATTATATTAATACTGGCGTTGGCAATTTTGGTAAACTTCTTTTTACAGAGTTCTATTTTACCATATATTAGTATCTTGGGGGTTGTACCTAATACAGCCCTTCTTATAGTTATATCTATTGCTTTATTTAAAGGAAGATTTTATGGAGGAGTTATAGGGATAATGATTGGTTTGATTCAGGACATTGTTTTCAGCCCTATAATAGGAATAAACTCATTCATTTATTTTTTTATAGGCTATTCTGTTGGATTAATTGAGAATAAGTTAACTAGGGATAATGCTCTTATTCCCTTACTATTTTCTATAATTGGCATTATTTTTTACAACTTTTCCTATTATGTTTTCATGTTTTTTCTTTCCCGGGATATTCCATTTTTATCATTTGCTAAAGATGTACTATTGATAGAGATATTATATACGGGAGTTTTATCTATTCCTATATATAAGATATTTTCAAAGATTTTTGTGGTGCCAACTATAAATTTTGGCAAAAGATAGAGGTGAGTGAATATGAAATTATTAGAAAAAATATTTAACAGGTATAATATACTTTCCTATATTATTATATTTTTGATGATTGTTCTATCTGTTAGATTAGCAACGCTAACAATAGCCCAAGGGGATTACTATAGGGATATATCTGACAATAAAAGACTGAAAGAGATATATACAACTGCACCACGAGGAGAAATAAGAGATAGGTATGGCAGACTCTTAGCCGGAAATAAACCAAGCTTTACAGTACAAATTTTAAAAGATGAACTAAATATAAAAGACACAGATAAAAAAAACAATGCATTATTATCTATAATTAGATTATTAGAAGAAGATGGGATTAGCTATGCTGATGAGTTCCCTATTAATTTAAATGTATTTAAATATAAAGATGAAGAAAGCTATTTAAATGAGGAAATTAACCCAGATGATAAAGTAGTTGATATAATAATCAATCATAATATATTGCCTGAATTATTATATACATATTATATTCACCCTGAATATGATGAACACTATAAATTTACAACTATTGAAAGGGCAATTAATTCTTTAAGAGATAAAGGAATCGAAGTTCCTATTACAATAAATGAGAATGATTCTATTAGTATTGAATACAGAGCAACAGATGAACTTAGCGGATGGAAAAACAAAAATGGAATATCAAATGAACTATCACCAGTTGAAGCAATAGTTAAGCTAATTGGCGACGATAAGACTTTAATTAGAAAAATAATAGATCATCCATTATCTAGGAAATTAGCCTATGACATAATGGTTGAAAAAAATATAGATGATAATATTACCATGGAAGAGTATTCTTTATCATATGATGAAGAGTATAAAAATCAAAAAAGAGCATTAATGAGTTCTTACATTGAAGTAACCCAAGAAACAACTGCAAAAGAGGATTTTGCAAATATTGTTATTAATTCTTCTCTTAACAATTTGTTGGAAAAGCTAGTCATAAGTGAAGATGAAAAAGGTAAAGAAGAAGTTTTAATACCAGGTAAAATTCTACTTGATATGATATCTAAAGAAAAAGATATACCTGTAACAATTGAATTAAGTGAAGATAAATCAACTGCAATATATAAATATATAGGAGACAATAATATTGGTGATAAAACAGCTATAGATATTCTAATTGAGTATGGGAAAGAATTTAACTTACTTGAGGACTTTATAACTAGTGATGAAATAAAATCTTTAGCACAAGAAGAACTATTGAGGCTTGGAATAAATACAAAGATTTCAATTGCTAAGGGTTTTGAATATGTATCTATAAATAACAAAAATAATTGGTTTACATCTAATAAAATTAAAGAAGGAAGTAATACTGAAGAAGCATTTAATCAAATTAAAAAAAGATATGATGTGTCTGAAGGATTGAGCATGTATGAATCTAGAGGTATTTTAAGACTCTATGAACAGCTTAATAAACAAGGTCATATGGCTTATCAACCAATAAATATTGCCTATAACATACAGGATTCAACTGTTGCAAAAATTGAGGAAGGATTATCAGAACAACCTGGGATACAAGTTTCTATTGAACCTGTTAGATATTATCCAGAAGGAACTACTGCTGCTCACATACTAGGATATTTAGGGAAAATCAGTCAAACTTCAGAAATAAAAAAATATGTTGAAGAGAATAATTATTCGCCTAATGATATTATTGGGAAAACAGGGATTGAAGAGAGTTTTGAAGATTACCTAAAGGGTGAGAATGGAATAAAGACAGTAGAAGTAGATGTAATTGGAAATACTACAAATGTACTTGACGAAATAAAACCAGTACCAGGAAATAATATTTACTTAACTATTGATAAGAACCTACAAAAAACTGCAGAAGATTCCATGAAACAAACATTGGATAAAATTAGTACTGGTGGTATTTATGAAAGCAAATGGGGAGACTACCAATTTGGCACCAATAGGAAAAAGGGAAGACCATATGAAAATGCTACATCTGGTGCAGTTGTGGCAATAGATGTAAAAACAGGAGATACTCTTGCATCTGTAAGTTATCCATCCTATGATCCTAATTTATTTGCTACAGGAATTTCAAATGCTGATTGGCTAAGTTTGTTTCCAGAAAATGATAAGGATCCATTAGCCCCAAGGCCATTATATAATGTGGCAACTCAAACAGCAGTACAACCTGGTTCAATTTTTAAGATGGTAACTGCATTAGCAGCATTGGAGAAGGGGTTAAGCCCTACAAAGACCATTAGGGATATGGGTTACGTAGAAATAGGTAATACTCGATTTGGATGTTGGATTTGGAACCAAAGCCACGGGACCCATGGACATGTAAATGTATATGAAGCCATTAGGGATTCATGTAACTATTATTTTTATTCCTTAGCTTTGGGTAAGAATCAAAGAACAGGAGAAAACTTGGGTATCAAAGTGGAAATAGAAGATATTGTAAATTTATCTAAACAATTGGGACTAAACGATAAAACAGGAATAGAAATCAATATCCCTGTTGAGTTTTCAGGAGGAGTACCCAATCCTCAACAAAAGATAATTATTACTAAAAATTCATTAAGATACTATCTAAAAAGGAATATATTTAAATATATTAAAGAAGATATAGTGATGACTGAGGACGATACTGCTCTGGTAATTGAAGATATAGTAAATTGGACAGATTTGGAAGAGCCATTGACTAGGGGCGAAGTTATTAGAAGATTAGATGCATTTGGTATATATCCAGAAAAGGTGTTGGCTGGTGAAAGGGAAGGTTTGGCTGATAAAATCAAGTACACATATTTAAACCAAGCAGGCTGGAATATATCAGATACAATAAATGTTACTATCGGTCAGGGACAGAGTTCATATACGCCTATACAAATGGCAAATTATATTGCAACTATTTCCAATGGTGGTTATAGAAATAAAGCTACTTTGATTGATAATATCAAGAATTATAATAATTCTAAAACAGTATTTGAAAACCAAGTAGAAACTGAAAAAATAGAACTAAATAATTATGAAAACCTAGAACATATTAAAAAAGGTATGCTGTCAGTATCCAATGATGGTTCAATGAGGAGAGTTTTTTCATCTTTACCTGTTCAAGTAGGGTCCAAGACAGGTACTGCGCAAAAATCAGGAATTAACCCTTCGACTGGTGATACTTATGATGATTTTGCATGGTTTGTTGCATTTGCACCATACGATGATCCTGAGATAGCAGTGGCAGTGGTGATTTTCCAAGGAGGAAGTGGTGGATATGGAGCACCTTTGGCTAGGGATATTATTGCAGAATATCTTGGTTTAAATGCAGTTGAAACTAAAGAAGCATTACCAATTAGAAACATTTTAGCAAGATAAAAGCACGATAATTTAACTATTGTGGAGGTACTAATTAAATTGAGAGAAGAACTAATTACATTTAAAGGCGTAAGGGAAGGAATATTTGTAAATGTAGAAGGTACTAGTTTATTAGATGTAAAAAATGATCTAGATACAAAGTTGAAAGATACAATTAATTTTTATCGTGGCACAAAACTTCTTGGTGTAAAATCTGATTCGATGCCTCCTGAGGATATAATGGAATTGAAGATGATTTTAAAATATAAGTATGATTTCATAGTCTCAAATGATGAACTACCACAGCATATTACAGAGATACCTTCAAAATCCAAGGATGAAAGTATGGAAGAGAATGACATGAATAATAAGGGCAGTATTTTTGAAGGTATTGAATGTGGAATGACAAGGTTTGTAAATGGGACATTAAGATCAGGGCAAGTAGTCGAATATAATGGTAATATAGTTATAATTGGCGATGTTAACCCTGGTGCCTTGATAGTGGCTAATGGCAATATAATAGTCCTTGGCACACTTAGAGGTGTAGCACATGCAGGAATGAATGGAAATCTAAATTCCATAGTAGCTTCATACAACTTGCAGCCTACACAGCTTCGTATCGGAGATAAGATTTCCAGGTCTCCTGATGAATACTCTGAGTCCTTTAGAGTACCAGAGGTAGCAAAGATTAAGGATGGGGAAGTAATAATTGAACCTTATTTACCTAATAAATAATTAAAGGGAGGATAATAAATGGATAATGAAAAATTGGGAACTGCCATAGTTGTTACTTCAGGGAAGGGCGGCGTTGGTAAAACAACTACATCCGCAAACCTTGGGACAGGCTTAGCTATTCTAGGGAATTCTATTGTAATTGTAGATGCAGATATTGGACTTAGAAACCTTGATGTTGTTATGGGACTTGAGAACAGAATAGTTTATGATATAGTAGATGTTGTAGATAAAAATTGTAGACTAAAGCAAGCCCTAATAAGAGATAAAAGATATGATAAACTATATCTTCTGCCTGCTGCTCAAACAAAGGACAAGTCTGCTGTGAGCCCTGAGCAAATGCTTGATTTAGTAAATGAGCTTAAAAAAGAATTTGATTTTATAATTATTGATTCACCAGCAGGAATAGAACAAGGATTTCAAAATTCAATAGCAGGTGCTGACATGGCTATTATTGTAACAACGCCTGAGATTTCTGCAGTAAGAGATGCAGATAGAGTAATTGGATTGCTAGAATCTAAGGGTATACATAAACCCAAATTAATAATTAATAGAATTAGGCATGAGATGGTTAAGAGAGGAGATATGATGAATATAGAAGATATCATAGATATCCTTGCCATTGATTTACTAGGAATAGTTCCAGACGATGAAGCTATAGTTATATCTACCAACAAAGGTGAACCAGTTGTAACAGATGAAAAAGCTTTATCTGGAAAAGCTTATAGGAATATTGCAAAGCGGATAACAGGAGAAGAAGTAGAATTATTAGATTTATCCATTGGAGAAGAAGGAAAGTTTAGCAAAATAATGAAATTACTATTCGGAAAATAGGAGGGAGATTATGGATATCTTTAAACTTTTTAATAGAAAAGAAGAGAAAAGTAAAAATGTTGCAAAAGAAAGACTAAAACTTGTACTAGTACATGATAGAGCAGATCTCTCACCTAAATTCTTAGATATGATTAAAGGTGATATCATTAGGGTAATATCTCAATACGCTGATATTGATGAAGAAGGATTAGATATAAAACTGACAAGAATGAAAAGAGATGTGGATAGTACTACGATATCTGCCTTAGTTGCAAACATTCCTATAGTTAGAGTAAAAGATAACAATTAAAAGTAATTAGGTATTGATATTTTTTAATCTATCAAGTATAATAATTTAGTGTATGAAACTAAAGAAAAATATTATTTTATTAACAGGAGGAAGAAAATGAAAAGTAAATTTTTAGTATTAGCATTAGTTTTAGTGCTTGCTGCTGCAGTTTTTACAGGATGTACAAAAGAGGCTGCAAAGCCAGCACCAGTTGATGAAAGCAAGCCAGGTGCAGTTACAGATGTAGCAAAAGGTGACTTAGTAGATGGAACTTATTTAGTAAAGACAGAAGTTAGTGACCATGCTAATTTTTCAATGGCAACATTAGTAGTAAAAGATGGACAAGTATCCTCATTAAATTATAATGAGTATTTAGCAGGATCAGGAGAAGCAAAAAATGAATCAAACTATCCATATGCTGATGGTATTGCAGTAATCAAAGATTTGAATGCTCAATTCAATGAGAAAAAAGATCTTAATGCTGTAGATTTTGATGCAGTATCTGGGGCAACTAGTACAAAAGGTACTTTCAAAGAAATAACTACTTCTTTACTTGAAAAAGCTGAAAAAGGTGAAGCTTATACACCAGTATACAAAGATGGTACTTATGAAGCAAAAGCTAAAGAAGCTAGTCATGGTTGGTTAGCACAAGTAGCTGTAAAAGTTCAAGATGGTCAAATCGTTGGTGTTGATTATGTTGAATTAGCAGTAGAAGAATCTGAAGGCGTTAAAGTAGGAGATGCAAAAACTGCAGAAAACTATTCATATGCAGCTCCATTTGAAGTAGTTCCAGCAGTTCAAAAGTTAATCATTGACAACAATGGAACAGAAAATCTTAATGTAGATGGTATTGCAGGTGCAACAAATACTAGAGATGGCATGTTAGAACTAGTTAACGAAGCTTTAAGCACAGCTAAATAATATAGAAAACCCTAACTTTATAGTTGGGGTTTTTTAAAACAATTTGGAGTTGATAATATGAAATCAAAAAAATATATAGTTCCTATAATATTATTAGTCTTAATCATGACAGGATGTAAGAATAATCAAGGAGTTAACTCAGGCGAACCACTATCTAGGACAGAGTTCTTAATGGATACTGTAATGACTGTTAGAATATATGACAATAAAAAAGAAAAAACTCTAGATAAAGTATTCAGCAGATTAGAGGAAATAGAATCTAAAATGAGTGCTACAATTGAATCTAGTGATGTTAATAAGATTAATGAAAATGCTGGTATAGAACCAGTTACAGTTCATCCAGACACATATTTTGTTATAGAAAAAGCAATATACTATGCAGAGATTTCTGATGGAGCTTATGATCCTACAATAGCTCCATTGGTTGATTTGTGGGGAGTTAAATCGGGTGAAACTGAAAGGGATGAAATTCCTACAGATAAAGAGATTGAAAAAATAAAACCTCTTGTTGATTATAAGAATCTACAATTGCTAGAAAACAATAAAATATTCCTAAAAGAAAAACATACGAAGATTAACCTTGGGAGTATAGTAAAGGGATATGCAGCAGATGAAGTTAGAAGGATTTTACTAGAAAATGATGTAAATATAGCTATGATTGACTTAGGGGGCAATATCTTTGCCCATGGAGTTAAAGCTGATAACTCAAGTTGGAAAATTGGAATACAAAATCCCTTAGAGTATACAGGAAATTTTCTTGGAATACTTCAAGTAAAAGATAAATCCATAGTTACTTCTGGAGACTATGAGAGATATTTTATATATAATGACAAAAAATATCATCATATATTAGATACTACTACAGGATACCCAGTAGATAATGAAATAATGGGAGTAAGCATACTATCAGAAAAGTCTATAGATGGAGATTGTCTCTCAACAACATTATTTGCCTTAGGACTTGATAAGGGAATGGAGCTAATTAATTCAATAGAAGGAGCAGAAGCAATCTTTATAGCAAAGGACAAGACCATATATTTATCAGAGGGAATAAAGGATAGTTTCATTTTATCAAATGTAAACGCAGGTTTTACCGTAAGAGATTATTAATTTTGGTATAAAATCTACTCTTAGGAAATATTATATTATTAACTAGGGTAGGTGATAATATGATTAAAAGATTGAATGGTGAAAAAAGATATTTTGGCTTTTCTAATAAATACTATAACAAGCTCTTAAATAGGATTGTATTTATTTTATTTACTTTATTAATTATACTTATTATTAAGATGGTTAATAATACTACTACAAACAGTATTATAAAAATTATTGAAAAGAATATATATTATGATTTTAGTTTAAAAGAGGATGGAAATAAGATTAAAGATTATCTAATAAAAGCTGTAGATAACTCTAAAGATACTTTAGAAGAGTTAAATTTGAAGATAAATAAAAATTCACAATAAGTCTAAATTCTTACCTCGGGAACTACCCGAGGTTTAAATTTTATGATATATCTAGAAGAAAAATTTATCCTACTAAAATTGGTATAAAAGTGTTAATATAGTATTTGAAGTATTTATGAAAGGTGGAAACTAATGATAGACAAGAAAATTCTAGATGGGATTCTTAAAAAGGTAGAAAAACCAGCTAGATATATTGGAATGGAACAAAATTCTGTAATAAAAGATTTAAATAATATTAAGGTAAAATTTGCTTTTTCTTTTCCAGATGTATATGAGGTAGGTATGTCTCATCTAGGACTTCATATATTATATAATCTAATTAATGAAGAAGAAGATTTTGTATGCGAAAGGGTATTTGCACCATGGATAGATATGGAAGAAGAAATGAGGAAAGAAAAACTTCCTCTATATACCCTTGAAAACAAAGAAGAAGTAAAGAACTTTGACTTTTTAGGATTTACTTTACAATATGAAATGAGTTATACAAATATATTAAATATATTAGATTTGTCTAATATTCCATTACTGTCAAAAGATAGATCTGACGAGGATCCATTTGTAATAGCGGGAGGACCTTGTGCTTACAATCCTGAGCCTATAGCTGAATTTGTTGATTTTTTTGTAATAGGCGAGGGGGAAGAGGTGACTTTAGAGATTCTCAATCTATATAAAAGACATAAAGAGGGCATATGGGATAGAGAGAAGTTTTTAAAGGAAGTATCTCAAATAGAAGGAATTTATGTTCCGAGATATTATGATGTAGTATATAACGAGGATAATACAATAAAAGAAATGCTAGCATTAGATCCCGAAGTTCCTACTATAATTAAAAAAAGAATGATCAAGGATCTAGACTCCATGTTTTCTCCAGAGAAGATGATTGTACCATTTGTTGAAACAGTCCATGATAGGGTCAGTATGGAAATATTTAGAGGATGTACACATGGATGTAGATTTTGCCAAGCAGGAATGATATATAGACCTGTGAGAGAAAAGTCAACAGACAAAATTGTAGAGTTAGCTGAAAGATTAATAGAAAGTACTGGATATGAAAATGTATCACTATCTTCCCTTAGTTCTTGCGATTATTCTGAATTGCATCTACTAATTACTAAATTAATGGAAAGATTCGAAGACAAAAAAGTTGGAGTTTCTTTACCTTCATTAAGACTAGATTCCTCTAGTATAGATGTATTAAAGGAAATTGAAAAGGTAAGGAAATCTGGATTAACTTTTGCACCTGAAGCAGGTAGCCAAAGACTAAGAGATGTAATTAATAAAGGAATAACTGAAGATGATTTAGACAACACAGTTTCTTATGTTTTCAAAGAAGGCTGGTCAACAATAAAACTATACTTCATGATTGGTTTGCCTACTGAAACTGATGAAGATGTAATGGGTATAAGGGAATTAGCTTATAAGGTTAAGGATATGTTCTTTGCAATGCCAAAAGAAGAAAGAAAGGGTAATTTGAAAGTGACTGCTTCGGCTTCATGCTTTGTACCCAAACCTTTTACTCCATTTCAATGGATGGGTCAAGAAACCATAGATGAATTCTATAGAAAAATATACTTAGTTAAAAATAGCATAAAAGATAATAAGGTAACATTTAATTATCATGATCCAGAGCTTAGTTATCTGGAGGCCATAATAGCCCGTGGAGATAGAAGAGTTTCCAAATTAATATTGAGAGCATGGGAAAAAGGATGTAAATTTGATGGATGGTCTGAGCATTTTAAATACGATTCCTGGTTGGAGTCTATGGAGGAACTAGATATAGATGGTTTCTTTTATGCCCAAAGAAATAGATCCTTAGACGAAGTTTTACCTTGGGATTTCATTAGACCAGGGGTATCCAAGGATTATTTGATTAGGGAATATAAAAAATCATTAGAGGAACAAACCACATCAGATTGTAGGGAACAATGTAGAGGCTGTGGTATAGTGGACTGTACAATGTTAGGTGGTGGAAATAAGTGATTTTAAGATTGATATTTAATAAAAAGAATTATCTAAAATACATTGGTCATTTGGATCTAATGAGATTATTTCATAGGTCATTTGGGAGAGCAGATATTCCTATAAAATATTCAGAAGGATTTAATCCTCATCCTAAGTTCTCCATAGCTAATCCATTATCCCTTGGGATTGAGTCTGATGAAGAGTATATGGATTTAGATTTAGAAGAAAAAATTCCAGTGGAAGAATTTATGGAAAAGATGAATAAAGTATTACCAAAAGATGTACAAATAATAAAAGGTGTATATCTTGAAAAAGAGGATTCGATCGCCTCTCTAATTGCCTGGGCATATTATGAAATATCCTTTGATATAAGAGAGAATAATAGCAAGGAAGAATTAGAAAACATATTTAATCAATGGCTATTAAAAGAAGAAATTATAATCACTAGATTAAGGAAAAAGGGCAAAAAGAAGATAGAAAAAGAAGAAAATATAAGAAGCTTCATTGGAAATTTACTTGTAAAACAAGTTAAAGAAAAGGAAATCACCATAGATGTACTCCTAAGATCAGGCGGAAATGGAAATTTAAGACCGAATGATTTTATTGAAGCAATGAATAGGGACACTAATCTTAATATTGATTTAGATTCTATTATGATGAAGAGACTAAGCCAATACGCAGAAAAGGATGATAATATTTATAAGCCTTTGTAAGATAGGAGAGTTCATATGAATTATATATTTATAGATTCTGACCATGGATTTGACAGGGTAGGCATAGTGGAAGATAGCAGACTTGTGGAATTTCATTCAGAAGAACGTAGCAATCAAAAATTAGTTGGAAATATATATAGAGGAAGAGTCATCAATGTACTACAAGGCATGGAAGCAGCATTTGTAGATATAGGTGATAATAAAAATGCCTATTTATATGTAAAAGAAGCATTAACAAGAGACCTTCTATATACTCATCAAAGATATAAGATATCCGAAATAATTAAATCTGGTCAAGATTCAATAGTACAGGTAATAAAAGAACCCTCAGGAAGTAAAGGTGCAAAGGTAACAACTCATATTGAAATACCAGGTAGATATTTAGTTTTTACACCTTTTTCCGATAGAATAAATATATCTAGAAAAATAGGAAATCCAATTGAGATAAAAAATCTAAAAGAAATTGGAAGTAGAATTATAAAGGATGATATGGGTATAATCTTCAGGACAGCATCAGAGGGCATTGATGAGTCCATATTGAAGGAAGAATATGATATTCTATATAATATTTATATCAAGATTGAAAAAGAAAGAAATTTCCTACCTTGCCCTAAGTTAATATATAAAGAGCCTGATTTAGGATATCAAATAGTTAGAGATAGTTATAATGAGAATATTGATAAAATTATTGTGAATAATAGAGATGTCTATGATAATTTGATTTTAATGGAAGAACATTATCCATTCCACTTTTCTGAAAAAATGGAGTATAATAAGGATTTTACAATAGCTAACGAATTTCAAATACAAGGCGATATTAAAGAAGCTTTAGAACGAATAGTTAAGCTTAGGAGTGGAGGATATATAGTCATAGACGAAACAGAGGCATTTACAGCTATAGATGTAAATACAGGTAAGTTTATTGGCACCAGCTCTTTAGGAGATACAATATTGAAAACCAATATAGAGGCTACTGAAGAAATAGCAAGACAAATAAGATTAAGGGATATTGGTGGAATAATAATAGTAGATTTTATCGATATGAAAAATAATGATGATATATCTTTGGTTTTATCAACTTTAAAAAGATGTCTAAGGAAAGATAGAATAAAAACAAATATCATTGATATTACCAAGCTTGGTTTGGTAGAATTAACAAGAAAGAAAATTAGAAGATCATTATCAACTGATTTTTATATAAAATGTCCTAGCTGTGAAGGGAAAGGTAGTATTTTAAATATTAAGAAGTAAATTATTTGGTATTGACAACTACATCTATATTTGGTAAGATATTTGGGTGTAGAGCCGCTCAATCTGGGTTTTAAGCCTTAATGGCACCCTGTATTGGCGAGACTGGGTTAGAGGAGGTGCAATGTAATATGTACGCTGTAATAGAAACTGGTGGTAAACAATATAGAGTGCAACAAGGTGATGTAGTTTTCGTAGAAAAACTAGATGTAGAAGAAGGATCAAATGTAAGCTTTGACAAAGTTTTAATTATGTCAAAGGAAGGCAATTTGGTTGCTGGTAAACCTTATGTTGATGGTGCTAAAGTTGAAGCTGTAGTATTGGAACAAGGAAAAGCTAAAAAAATCATTGTTTTCAAATATAAAGCTAAGAAGAACATTAGAAAGAAACAAGGACATCGTCAACCATATACTAAGGTGAGAATTGAGAATATTGTAGGATAATTATAATGATTATAGCTAAGATATATAAAGACAAAAATAATTATATCAAGAAATATACAATAAAAGGACATGCAAAATATGATGAACATGGTAAGGACATCATATGTGCTGCAATATCTGTGTTGTCGCAGACAGCTTTACTTTCATTAGTAGAAGTTTGCTGCTTAGATGAAAGAGATATTAAATATTCAATTGATGAAAAAACAGGATTTCTTGATGTAAATTTACCGAAGAATATTGAAATTTCCATATTAGAAAAAACACAAATAGTATTGAATTCTTTAGTAGTAGGTATAAATTCTGTGATAGAAAGTTACCCGCAGTATGTAACTCTCGAATATAGGGAGGTGTAATTGATGATTAGATTAAATTTACAGTTATTTGCTTCTAAAAAAGGAGTAGGTAGTTCCAGAAATGGTAGAGATAGTGAAGCTAAAAGACTAGGTGTTAAAAGAGGAGACGGACAATTCGTTTTAGCTGGAAACATTCTAGTTAGACAAAGAGGAACAAAAATACACCCTGGAAACAATGTAGGTAAAGGAAGCGATGATACTTTATTTGCAACAGTTGATGGTGTTGTTAAATTTGAAAGAAAAGGCAGAGACAAAAAACAAGTTAGTGTTTACTCTGTAGAAGAAGAATTAGCATAGACTATAGGCTTACCATTATGGTAAGCCTATACTTTTTTCACATATAGATTTAAATATATTCCAATTCTGTATTTATCATGTATAGTATAAAAATCTAATATTTGAATAAAATAAATGAGATAATAGATAGTGATTGACAGGTAAAATAGAATTGATATAATAAATTTATTGGAGTATTAAGTTGGTAATTGGGAAAGTAAAAAATGAGGATGATGACAATGTTTATTGATGTAGCGAAGATATCAGTGAAAGCTGGTAAAGGTGGAGATGGCTCTGTATCTTGGAGAAGAGAAAAGTTTGAACCTGCAGGGGGACCATATGGTGGAGATGGTGGTAATGGAGGAAGTATAGTACTAAAGGCTGATGAGGGTATCAGAACTTTAATGGACTTTAGATATAAGCGTTCATATGTAGGAGAACATGGCGAAGACGGAAGATCTAAAAAACAGTATGGTAAGGCAGGACAAGATATTGTCTTAAAGGTACCAGTTGGAACCTTAGTGAAGGATGAAGCTACTGGCGGTGTAATTGTAGATCTAAAAGAAAAAGACCAATCCTTTATAATAGCCAGAGGAGGTAGAGGAGGTCGTGGCAATGCTAAATTTGCTACACCTACTAGACAAGCACCAGCTTTTGCTGAGCCAGGTACAAAAGGTCAAGAAAGAAATATTGTTTTAGAATTAAAGCTTCTTGCTGATGTAGGATTAATAGGATTTCCTAATGTAGGAAAATCAACTATATTATCTACTGTATCAGCTGCAAAGCCAAAGATTGCTAATTATCACTTTACTACATTAAGGCCAAATCTTGGAGTGGTTAGGGTGGCTGAAGAGAAATCCTTTGTAATAGCAGATATTCCTGGATTAATAGAGGGAGCTCACCAAGGTGCAGGACTTGGACATGATTTTCTTAAGCATATTGAAAGGACTAGAGTACTTGTCCATGTTTTAGATATATCAGGTAGTGAAGATAGAGACCCTGTAGAAGATTTTTACAAGATTAATGAAGAATTAAGTCAATACAATTTAAAGTTAGGTGAGAAGGCGCAGATAATTGTTGCTAACAAGATGGATATCCCTGGAGCTGAGGAAGGATTAGCTAGGATAAAAGCTGAGTTTGAACCTAAAGGTTATAAGATATACCAAGTTTCAGCTGCAACTTTAGAAGGTATTGAAAATCTAAAATATGGAATATGGGAACTACTTAATAACACAGAAATTGATTATGAAACCTTTGATGATCATTTTGTCCATGTAGAGGAAAGCACTGAAGATTCCATAATTGTTAGACGAGAAAATGAAGATTATGTTGTAGAAGGTGAGTTTGTAGAAAGGCTTTTAAATTCAACATTTTTTGATGATGTAGATTCATTAAGATATTTCCAAGATATGCTTAGAAAGAAGGGTATCATAGATAAACTGAAAGAACTAGGTATTCAGGAATATGATAATGTTATTATATGTGGTTATGAATTTGAATTCTTTGATTAATGGAGGTTAAGTACTAAAATGGACTGCTTAAGTTGTGATAACTGTAAAGTAAATCAACCAACATATTATTGTCTAGCTAAAGATGAGGTAGTAATAAATGAAAATTATGTACCTGAAGAAAGATCACGAACTGGTTGGAAGAAAGGTTCTACAGATTACGAAAAGCATAGAAGGTCATTGAAGAAAGAAATAGAAGTTTAGTAAGGGGTGTGAAAAATGCTAACTGGAAAACAAAGAGCATTTCTAAAAGGTAAAGCTAATACAATAGATCCAATTTTTCAATTGGGAAAGAATGGAGTAACTAAGGGCTTCATTAAACAAGTGGAAGATGCATTAGAGACTAGAGAAATAGTTAAGATTAAGGTATTGAATAATAGCATGTTAGATGCTACAGATGTGGCTAATGAAATTGCTGAAGAAATAGATGCAGAATTTGTGCAAAGTATTGGAAGCAAATTTGTCTTATACAAAGAATCTAAAGAAAACAAAAAGATTGAACTACCATAATAAGGTAATTTAAACTTCAGAATTGAATATTTCTGAAGTTTAATTGTTAAATAAGGGAGAGAAAACAAATCATGAAAATTGGAGTAATAGGTGGAACTTTTGATCCAATTCACAATGGACATTTAATAATTGCAGAATATGCTAGAACTTCCTTAAGATTTGATAAAGTAATATTTATGCCCTCAGGAATACATCCATTTAAGGATAATAAAGGAATATCAGAATCTAATCTGCGAATAGATATGATTTTATTAGCCATAGAGAGCAATAAATATTTTGAAGTATCATCACTGGATATTGACAGGGTTGGAACTACTTATACTATAGATACTATAATTGAGTTGAAAGACAAATATAAAGATGATGAATTATATTTTATTTTTGGGTCTGATATAATTTTTGAAATTGATAAGTGGAAAGATATAGAAAAGCTTAGTACTTTGTGCAAGTTTGTTTTACTTAGTAGACCTGGAAAAAATGAAGAAGAAATTAATAAAAGAATTGAATCCTTAAAGTTCTCATATAATATTCATATAGAGAAAGTTAATTCTCCGATGATAGAGATTTCTTCTACAGAAATTAGAAACAGAATTAAGAATAAGTTAAGTATAAAGTATTTAGTACCAGAGACTTTAGAAAAATATATTTTAGATCATAATTTATATAGCTAGGGGAGTATTGATGTATATAAACTGGGAAAACAAATTGATTGAGACTATTGGTGAAAACAGATATTCTCATTCATTAAGAGTGATGGAAACTGCAGTAAAGTTAGCAATGACATATAATGTAGATTTAGAGAAAACAAGAATTGCAGGAATTTTGCATGATTGTGGTAAGATAAGAAATGAAACATATTTGTTGAAAAGAACTGATGACTTTGGTATAATTCTAGATAAATCTATGGAGTATAATCATGAGTTAATACATGGACCTCTTGGGGCTGAAATAGCAAAAGTAGAATATGGAATAGAAGACATAGAAATACTAGATGCTATTTATTATCATACTACAGGTAGAGAGAATATGAGTACCCTTGATAAAATAATTTATATTGCTGATTATATAGAACCAAAGAGGAATTTTGAGGGTGTGGAAAAAGTCAGAGATATGGCATTTTCAGATATAAATCAAAGCATTATTATGGCCATGGAAAAAACTATCAGTTTTTTAATTAAAAATAATAAACTTATTCATCCCAATACCATAAAGGCGAGAAATTATTTGATAATAGAATCAAATAAATATTAAAGGAGGCGAATTAATGCTGGAATTAGAAAACAAACTATCTATAATAACTAAAGCTTGCGAAGATAAAAAGGGTATAGACATAAAAGTCTTAAACATAGGAAAGTTAACACCAATTGCAGATTATTTTGTAATAGTAAGTGGTAACTCATCATCTCAGGTTCAAGCAATAGCTGATGAAGTAGAGAGTAAAGTCCTTGAAGCAGGAAATGAAGAAGAAGTATCCAAAGAAGGATATCGAAATGGTAGATGGATACTGTTAGACTTTAATGATATAATTGTTCACGTTTTCCATAAAGAAGATAGAGACTTTTATAATCTTGAAAGACTTTGGTCTGATAATGGAGAAAGAGATAAATTAGTATAAGGGAGGAAATAAAATGGCATTAAGGTTTTTATCAACAGAGAAGGCACCATCAGCAGTTGGTCCATATTCACAAGGAGTAAAGGCAGATAATATAATTTTCTCATCTGGCCAATTACCAATAGACCCTACTACAGGAGAATTATCTAAGGGTGATATACAAAAAGAGACTAGATTATGTTTAGAAAATGTAAAAGCAGTTCTAGAAGCAGGTCATGCTTCTATAGAAAATATAATAAAAGTAACAGTTTTTGTAAAGGATATGAACAATTTTTCTACAATCAATGAAGCATATGCAGAATTCTTTGGAGATCATAAACCTGCTAGATCTTTAGTAGAAGTAGCAAGACTACCAAAGGATGCAGACATAGAAATAGAAGCAATAGCAATCATATAATAATAAAACCTAGTTCAAAATCGAACTAGGTTTTTTAGTATCAATATAAAAGTAAAAAGATTTTAGGCTCTATATAAACTAGATCTTCTACGTCTTCGTACTTTTTTTCGTTTACTAAGTACTGAAATTCTAGCTAATATCAACATTAGGAAAACAATAAGATACCATTTACTAATTAGTTTTTCTAATAAACTTGGTTCTGTTATTTTATTAACTTCCATAGTAGAGATGATATGGGATTCAGCAATGACTTTATCCTTTAATAAATATTGAACTTTGCCTATTACTTGGTCTTCGGATATAGGAGCTTCTAAAGGCTCTTCTATAATTATCCTTTGCACAATCTTTTCGTTATCATTCTTATTTATAATATAGAAAGAATTAGTTTTTGTAATACCTGCTACAAATGGTATAAGACCATTTTCCACATTAAAGTTATCAATGAATTTATTGGCGAAACCAACTTGTACTTTTTCAAAATTATTTACTCCATAATTCAAAAGCTTGTGAATGTCAGAGTAAATATTATTTCCATTGGATTTTAATACTACGGCAATAAGATTATGACCATCTTTTTCGAAAGATGTTACAAGACATTGCTGAGCTGCTACAGTATATCCAGTTTTTACTCCATTTACTCCATCGTATTTAATGGGAGTAGCTACACCATCTACATCAACCTTTGCAGTGCTATATAGTAGCTTATTACCTGACTTTAAATATCTAGGCTCAGTTTTCTTATTTGTCACTGGTATTGTATATGTATAATTATTTACAATTGATCTAAATATATCGTTTTCCATTGCATATTTAGCCATTAATCCTAGGTCATATGGAGTGGTTACATGATTTTCATCAGGTAATCCATTAGGATTAAGAAAATTGGTATTCAGTGCACCAATTGATTTAGCTTTTTCGTTCATAAGTTTAGAGAATCCATCAATACTACCAGCTACATGCTTTGCAATAGCTAGAGCAGCATCATTTGCAGATTCTATTAACAATGCATTTAGCAATTCTTCCAAAGTTAGTTGTTCTCCAGGTTCTAAAGCTATGTGAGTTCCATCAGTTAAATTCACAACTTCTTGATCTATAGTTACTATATCATCCATTTTTCCAAGTTCAATTGCAAGTATTGCCGTCATTATCTTCGTAGTACTTGCAGGATATAACTTTATATGAGCGTTCTTTTCATATAAAATGTCCATGGTATCAACATCAATTAAAACAGCTCCTTCTCCTGATAAGGATAATTCTCCAGCATAGGAAAAAGAATATGTACTAAATAGTAATATAAAAACAAGTAAAATCAAAGTCTTTTTCAAAAATAATACCCCCTTAATCTAATATATAAAATTATAACAGATATCAGCTAAATAATTAAGTATAAATAGGAAAAAATATTTCAAGGAAAAAGAAGGAAAAAATATAATTAAGTCGAATAATAAGATATAAGAATATATTATAGGGGGTTTATTCATGGGTTCCTTTACAAAAAGAGAGCAAATAGGTATACTAGTAATTGTTTTGATAATTATATTTACTTTAGGTTTCAAATTTGTAATCAAGGATATAATTAAACCAAGGAACGAAAATATAGATATTATAAAGGATTTAGAGATAATATCTTCGGAATCCGATGAAAAACCTGATATAATATATGAGGAAGATAAAATTATTATGGTGCACATAAGTGGACAAGTATATAATCCTGGAATAATAGAGCTTGAATTAGGAAAGCGAGTAACAGATGCGGTGGAATTAGCTGGGGGATTGAAAAAAGAAGCAGACTTAGATAGAATCAATTTAGCAAAGAAATTAGTAGATGAAGAAAAAATATATATCCCTAAAATTGGTGAAGAAATATCGGTTGATCTATCCATTACAACAATAAGCAATGATACTACTAGTACAGGAAAAGTTAATATAAATACATGTAGCAAAGCAGAGTTAGTTAATTTACCTGGTATAGGTGATGTTATAGCTGATAGAATCATTGAATATAGGCTAACTAATAAATTTAGCACTATAGAAGATATTAAAAATGTATCAGGTTTAGGAGATAAAAAATTTGAAGGCATAAAGGAGTTAATAATAGTTAAATAAAGAGGTGTAGCAGATGGAAAAAAAATTAACACAATTGACTAAAAGTTCAGGATGAGCAGCTAAAATCGGTCCCGATATATTGGCACAAGTTTTGTGTCATTTACCAAAATCCTATGATGAAAACTTATTAGTAGGTCTAGAGACTTCTGATGATGCTGCTGTATATAAAATAAATGATGATATAGCAATGATTCAAACATTAGATTTTTTCACTCCAGTAGTAGATGATCCGTATACATTTGGACAAATAGCTGCAGCTAATTCCTTATCTGATGTCTATGCAATGGGTGGAGAACCTAAATTGGCTATGAATATAGTCTGCTTTCCCAATTGTCTAAATCCTAGTGTATTAACAGAGATACTAAAGGGTGGATATGATAAAGTCAAGGAAGCAGGAGCTATAACTGTAGGAGGTCATACTGTAGAGGATGACGAGCCTAAATATGGGCTTTCTGTAACTGGATTTGTACATCCAGATAAGGTATTAATAAATAGCAATGCTAAGCCTGGAGATGTGTTGATTCTAACTAAACCTTTAGGGCTTGGAATAATAAACACAGCTATAAAAGGGGAAATTGCAGACAAGGCTACCTATGATGAGACAGTATTTGTTATGTCTACATTAAATAAGTATGCTAAGGAGGCCATGGACCGCGTAGGAGGCATTAATAGCCTTACAGACATTACAGGGTTTGGTTTATTAGGTCATGCCTTAGAAATGGCCACAGGCAGTTCTGTGACTATCAAGATTAATCATAAGAGTATTCCAATAATAACTAATGCTTTAGAATATGCTGAAATGGGATTAGTCCCTGCAGGAGCATATGCAAATAGAGGACATATAGGAGAAAATGTTATATTCAATGAAGATGTACCACAGAGTGTTGAAGATATATTATTTGACCCACAAACTTCAGGAGGGTTATTAATATCAATTCCAAGGGAAAAAGCAGAACTACTGCTTGAAGAATTAAAATCCACACCTACAAAGTTTGCTTTAGTAGGAGAAGTAATAGAAAAACAAGAACATTATATAATAGTTGAATAAAAGATAAGGAAGGGATCTTATGGCAGAGAAGAATCTATTTACTTTAATACCTAAAGTAGATGAAATATTAGAGAGAGATAATACAAAAGAATTATTAAAATATATACCTAGGAAGACAGTGCTAGATTCCATTAGAATAGAAATAGAAGTAATAAGAAGCCAAATCAAATCAAAGGATATATCAGAGGAAGATATATTAAAAGAAATAGAAGATATAGATGTAAAAATTCAAAAGAGAGCAGAAGAAAAGAACTCATATAAATTAAAAAGAGTTATTAATGCTACAGGAGTAGTTATTCATACTAATTTAGGTAGGTCTTTGATAAATGAAAAAATAATGGATAATGTAAAAGAGATAGCCATTAACTATTCAAATTTAGAGTATGATTTAGAAACAGGAAATAGAGGTTCTAGATATAGTCATCTAGAAGAAATAATAACAGAAATTACAGGTGGAGAAGCATCAATGGTTGTGAATAACAATGCAGCTGCAGTAATACTGGTACTTAGTACTCTAGCAAAGAATAAAGAAGTAATAGTATCTCGCGGAGAGCTAATTGAAATTGGTGGTTCTTTTAGAATACCTGATGTAATGGAAGAAAGTGGCGCACATCTAGTATCAGTAGGTACGACGAACAAGACCCATTTATGGGATTTTGAAAACGCAATCAACGAAAACACAGGAGCTCTACTAAAGGTTCATACAAGTAATTATAGAATATTAGGTTTTACATCAAATGTTGATTCTGAAGAATTGTTTGAATTAAAGGATAAATACAATATTCCACTGGTTGAAGACTTAGGTAGTGGGGTATTGATTGATTTATCTAAATATGGCATTGAATATGAGCCTACAGTTCAAGAATCCCTTAGAAAAGGTGTTGATATTATCACCTTTAGTGGAGATAAACTTTTAGGAGGTCCACAAGTAGGGATTATTGTAGGAAAAAAAGAATATATTCAAGCTATGAAAAAGAATCCATTAACTAGAGCATTTAGAGTAGATAAATTTACAATATCAGCCTTGGAGGCAACATTGAGATATTATCTTGATGAAGGAGTAGCTGCTAAAGAGATTCCTACATTGGCTATGCTATCCATGAGCCTAGAGGAAATAGAAAAAAAAGCAGAAGAATTAAAGATACAAATTCATAAGAAGATATCAGATGATAATTTATTGATTAATATAGAAGATAATTTTTCAGAAGTTGGTGGAGGTTCACTTCCCTTAGAGAAATTGCCAACAAAATGTATAGTGTTAACTCTAAACAACTATAGCACTCAAGAATTTGAAAACAATTTACGAAAATTTCATATACCAATCATCACAAGATTATATAAGGATAGGGTTTACTTAGACCTAAGAACTATTAAGAATGAAGAATTTAATATTGTTGTAGAAGGCTTACACTTTGCTTTAAATAAGGTTAAAGGAGCAAACTAGATGAAACATGTAATTATTGGGACAGCAGGCCATATAGATCATGGCAAAACAACTTTAATTAGAGCTATTACCGGAAGAAATACTGATAGATTGAAAGAGGAGCAGGAAAGAGGAATATCAATAGAATTGGGGTTTACTTACTTTGATTTACCTTCTGGACAGAGAGCTGGAATAATTGATGTACCAGGACATGAAAAATTTATAAAAAATATGCTTGCAGGAGTAATGGGTATAGATATTGTGTTGTTAGTTGTGGCAGCAGATGAAGGTATTATGCCTCAGACATCAGAGCATATATCTATACTAGATTTGCTAGGCATAAAAAAAGGATTTATTGTTCTTACGAAATCAGATTTAGTAGACGACGAATGGATTGATATGGTAGAAGAGGAAGTAAGGGATGAAGTAAAAGGAACTTTCCTTGAAAATTCTCCGATTGTAAGAGCATCTTCTACTACTAAGGTTGGTATAGATGCTATAATTAACCTTATAGATACAATAACTCAAGATTTAGAAGACAAGAATGTATATGATATGCCTAGACTTCCAGTAGATAGAGTATTTACAATATCAGGATTTGGCACTGTAGCTACAGGAACTTTGTTATCTGGGAAACTAAATATAGGTGATGAGGTACAAATATTTCCCGGGGAAAAGACAGCAAGAATTCGGACACTGCAAGTCCACGATAAAGACGCATCAGTTGCTTATGGTGGGCAAAGAGTTGCAATAAATTTAGCAGGACTAAAAAAAGATGATATAGATAGAGGAAGTACTATTGCACCAGTTAATTCTATGAGTGATACAATGATGCTTGATGTAAAGATTAAGCTTATTAAAAATATGAACAAAACCGTTGATAATAGAACTAGATTAAGATTATATATTGGAACTAAGGAAGTACTGTGTCGCATTGTATTGCTTGATAAAGAAGATTTGGGACCTGGTGAAGAAGCCTATGCGCAGCTTAGACTAGAAGAAGAAGTGGTAGCTAAAAGAGGGGATAGATTTATTATAAGATTTTATTCTCCCATGTTTACAATTGGTGGTGGAGAGATATTAGAACCAAATCCAAAGAAGAAAAAGAGATTTGATGATAACGCCATAAAAGAACTTGAAATAAAGGAAATGGGATCATCCACTGATATTATAGAAAAAATTATAGAGGATAAATCTAAAGATTTTCCTACACTAAAGGAAATAGCTGTATTTACTTCAATGCTTGAGGATAATATAAAAGAAGAAGTGAACAAACTACAGGAAAATGAGAAAGTAATACTATTTACATTAACAAAAGATTTATATATTATTCATATCAAATATATTAATAATATTAGAGATAAGATAGTAGATGATTTAAAGGATTTTCATTCAAAATACCCATTAAGAGAAGGTAAACCTAAGGAAGAAATTAGAAGCAAATTTTTAAACAAGGCAAAGCCAAAGGTAGCTGATAAGTTTATTGAATTGTTAATAGAAAATGGATATTTAGAGCAAAAGCTTGAAAATGTTATGATTAAGGGATTTGAAATAAAGATGAATGAAATTCAGTTAAAAATCAAAGAAGACATTTTAGATAGTTTTAATAAAAATCCTTATCAACCACCTAGAAGAGAAGAATTAGAAGAATTAATTGGGAAAAACAAAAATGAAATAGATGAAGTATTTGTATCTTTGCTTAATAGTGGCTATTTAGTTAAATTAAATGAGGATGTATATCTATCTAAAGATTCCTACGGATTAGCTTTAGTTAAATTAAAAGAGTATATAATGAGTAATAAGTCTATTTCCATAGGAGAATATAGAGACCTACTGAATACTAATAGGAAGGTAGCCCTAGGACTTCTTGAGTATTTTGATTTAATTAAGATAACAAAGAGAGATAAGGATATCAGAGTACTAAACAAATGATAAAGGACCAAATATGAGGTGAAAATATGGAGACAAGATTACTTGTAGTAGATAGTGACAAATCATTTGTAAAGGGTTTGAAATACAATCTTGAGCAAGATGATTATAGAATTGATATAATTCATAGTGGAAAAGAAGTATTGGAACGATTGAACAAATATGATTATGATTTAGTACTTCTAGATTTAATATTAACAGATTCTAATGGCTTGAATTTATGTCAAGCCATTAGGGGTATTTCCCAGATACCAATTATAATCGTCACTACTAAAAATGAGGATATTAGCAAAATATTAGCTTTAGAATATGGAGCTGATGACTATATTGTTAAACCTTTTAACATTTTGGAATTAAAGGCAAGAATTAAGGCAATATTAAGAAGAGTGAACTATAAAGCTGTAGAAATTAATAATCAAGTTATAAAAATTCAAGACTTTACCATCAATACAGTAGGTAGAAAAGTCACTATTGGAGACAAAAATGTGAATTTAACGGGTAAAGAATTTGATTTATTCTTTGTTTTAATTTCTAACCCTGGTAAAATTTTTACAAGAGAAGAACTGCTAGAGTTAGTATGGGGATATGCCTATTATGGTGATTTAAGGACTATAGATGTTCATATAAGAAGAATTAGAGAGAAAATAGAGGAAACTTCAGTAGCACAGTATATAATGACTAAATGGGGAGAAGGATATTATTTTAATAACTTTACTTCCTAATTTAAGAAAAGGCTTGAAAAATATCCAAAAAAGATATATAATATATTCTGTTGTCAATATGGGGGTAGATGGGTTCTGGTGGGCCCTCTGGTCTTCAAAACCAGCGTGAGGGGTTAATAGCTTCTTAGGTGAGTTCGATTCTCACATATCCCCGCCATAGTAAATTAGCGACTGATAGTCGCTTTTTTGTTTTTTGTACTGTTAATATTTCTTTTAAAACATGAATTATTTGAGTACAAATATCCGGACTTATCATTGAAGGTGATTAAATAAAGGCAATTTACCTTATATAAGATAAATTGCCAGATGTTTATATTAAAGGATTTTCAATTAAGGTAGCAAATTGAGCTAGATGAAAATGACCGTCATTTACTGTAGTTCTTACTCTCACGAAGTGTACGTGTTTTTCGTTACCGACATCTATAGCTGGACCAGTTAACTTTTCAATCTGGTGATGGTGGTTATCGAAAAAATCAGTATTAGTAAACAATTCATGTCTATGGCTACCACCAGAAGTAAAGATTGGCTCACCAGTAACACCAGCGAAACGATGGTTGTGTCGATCATCACATTCTTCTGCTAACATTGTACTACCTTCAAACTCATGCACATGACCTAGTTCGAATTCTTCACGATCATTATAATTAGTGTTATTCATTTATTACACATCCTCATTTATTATTTGCAAACATATATACACAATTAATGCTTGTTAGGCTTGTATATAGCTTACACTACATTATATTAGAGTATGATTGTTTCTGATACAGATAAAAATATAATCAAAGTATAGTATGGGGAATAGAGAATGTACTACTAATAGAATTTAGAAGTTTTTGGGAAAAGCTCTTAGAAAGACTTCCTGAACTTACTATATCAGGTGAATTGTATTCAGATATTAGCAGGAAGAAAAACAGAAAAATAGTCGGGGACGAGCCCCGACTGATGTGACATTAAAACATATCACAGTTCATGAAAATAATCACTAATAATAAAAAGAAAAATAGTAATGAGGTATCTATATCATTACAACCTTCTCTTCTTCCACCTAATAATCCACCCACAGTAAGCACCTCCTATTGTATTAAGAGAGTTAGAGCTCTCTTAATACAATATGAAGAATAGCCATAAAGTGTTAATAAATTTATAAGAAAAGTTATAGATATAGAAAATATTATGAGTATTATATTAGCAACATTTATCCATCATTATAAAGCACAAATAGATAGTCCTTCTGTGCTAAAATTAGCACAGAAGGACTATCCCTGTTTTACTAGGGTTTAACACTTTCTACCAAATCCGCCAAGTATATCTCCATTGCAGAAAAGAATTACCAATAGTAAAAAGAAAAATAATAGTGAGTCATCCACTTGATTACAATCTCTTCTACCTAATACATTATCACTCACAAAAAACACCTCCTATATAATTGAGAGCTATATCTCTCATATTAGAATATGAGAGATAGGAATAAAGTGTTAATATTATTATTAAACTCTATTAAGAAAGCAGCTCCTCATGGAAAGGTTTCTTAAGATAGATACTGGAAGTTGCATATCCACGTACTTTGTGAAAAAGATAAGCAGATAGCCTTGCTTATCTTTTTAGGATTTTGGAAATATTAAAGTAGAGGGATGCAGAGGATTATATATAAAAAGAATTGGGGTGAACCCCAATTCTCGAGATATATTGATATCTAAAATCAAAAATTGCTAGAGAAAAGAATTACCAATAATAAAAAGAAGAACAATAAAGAATCGTCAATACCACGATCTCTGTCTCTATCTCTATCTCTATCTCTATCACGATCACGATCTCTATCCCTATCTCTTCCGCCACTTAACAATTCATCCACAATGAACACCTCATTTCAATTAAATTTAAGAGCTATAGCTCTTACTATACAATATGAAAATTAACAGATAAGTGTTAACTTAAAAAGTAATTGAATATTATGTAACTTATGTGCATTATAGAGTTAGATGATAAGTTTAATATAAATGAATCGGGGACATGCCCCGATTCATACAGTGTATCGTCATCTTGTGATAATCCACTAAAGCTAAAATATGTCGCAGTTACAGAAGATGATTACTAATATTAAAAAGAAAAATAATAGGGAATCATCGATTCCATGACATTCTCTTCTTCTATCTCTTTCTCCACCAAATAATTCATTACTCATGGTTAACACCTCGCTTTTATTTGAGAGCTTTAGCTCTAATATAAGTATATGAAGGTAGATAAGAAAGTGTTAATTACTTAAAGCAAATTTGGCACAGATATATAGATAGAAGACTTATAAAAACAGAATCGGAGACATGCCCCGACTGATGTGAAATCTACCACCTTTTGCTACCAAAGAAGTCACCGAATAGATCATCACCACCAAAAAAATATATTCAAAAGATGGATGTCTGTTATTTATGTGATATAACTATCAAAAATAAGATACCAATATTGAATGTTAAAAATTGAATATTACTGTATTGAAAAGTATAATTATTATGCCATAAACTACTTGTTAGCTACAGTGTTTTGAGGTATAATTTCATCAAGTATGACAATTGGAAGTTGTTAAATTAGAGAATCAAAATATATTTGATATATGGAAAAAAGTTAAAAGGCCGGTAGATGAGAACTTCAATAGTAAAGGAGAAAATATATGTTTAGAAAAATGAGAAGAAGCAAGCAATTATTATCTATGGAGGATACAGTAGCTGTAATGAATAGATGTACTAATGGTGTATTGGCATGTATTGGTGATGGTGATTACCCCTACGCAGTTCCCGTTAGTTATGTTTATTTCAATGACAAGATTTATTTTCATTCTGCAAAAGCTGGACACAAGGTTGAATCTATTATAAGAAATCCTAAGGTTTCATTTTCAGTAATAGATGAAGACACTGTAGTAAGCAAAGAATATACTACTTATTTCCGCAGCGTTATTGCTTTTGGTAAAGCAAGGATTGTTGAAGGTGATGAATGGTTTGAGGCTTTTGAGGCTTTAGTAGAGAAATATTCTGGAGATCAACCGAAAGAAGTCAACCAGAAAGAAATAAATGGATGTACACAATCTCACATTATTGCAATTGATATAGAGCATATAACTGGGAAGGAAGCTATCGAATATGTAAGAGAAAAGAAGTAAATCATGCTATTAACTTACATTTAAGAGTTATTAATCAGAAGTTAGCAATATACCACGCAGTCTAATAAATTTATAAAACAACTTTTTCTTACTGCGGAGTTCTTTCTTAGCATCATGCACATAATAGTACAACTAGAATAAAATAGATATATACATTTTTTAGGAGGTTTTATTATGGCAAAAATAAGAAGAATGTTTCCAGGAGGCAATACTTCTCAAGGATTTTACTCCTTGCACAGCAATATAATATCTAATAATAGAAACAAACTATATATATTTAAAGGAATGCCTGGAGGAGGGAAGTCTTCACTAATGAAGCTAGTAGGAGAAAGGATGATAACTGCAGGATATAATGTAGAATATCATCATTGTCCATCAGATCCTGAATCTGTAGATGCTGTTTTAATAGAAGACTTGAAAATAGCATTGCTAGATGGTACTGCTCCTCATACAATGGATCCAGAGTACCCAGGTCTAACAGATACAATAATAGATTTAGCTGAATTTATAGACTCTAGTATATTAAAAGGCAACAAAGAAGACATAATAAGAGCTAAAATAGCTAACAAAGAAGCCTATAGAAAAGCATTTAGTTATTTGAAAGCAGCAGGCATCCTCTATAAAGGAATAGAAGAGGATAATAAATCAAATATAGATATAAGGGAAATCAACAATCAAGGTAATTTACTGATAGAAAAGATTTTCTCAAAAGAAAAGATTCATATAGAATCAAATGGATTTCAAAGTAGGCATCTATTTTCCACAGCCTATACTCCAGATGGGTATGTAGATTATACAGACTCAATATTAAAGTGGATAGAGGATATATATTTTATTAATGGGGAAATAGGTACTGGAAAATCTATTATACTAAATAGGGTACTTGAGGAAGCACAAAATAGAAATTATCAAACGGAAGTATATTATAATTCTTTAATACCAAATAAAGTAGAGACAGTATTTATAAAAGAAATAGATACTGCAATAACATCAAACCTAAATGGAGATAAACTAGGAAAAGCAAAAATAGATTTAAATAGTAATTTTGATATTAGTAAATTAAATAAAGAAGATTATAATATCTTTAATCAACTAGTAGAAAAAGGAATTGAAAGTTTAAATAATGCAAAGGAAAATCACTTTATTCTTGAAAGATCATATAAACCATCTATTGACTATTCAAAGCTAGCTGAAGTTAAAGAAAAAATATGTAAAGAGATAATGAGTTACAAATAAAAAAAAGGTTAGAGTTAATCCTCTAACCTATAAGTCTATTTCTTTTTTTATCTTCTCGGAGAATCTATTAAGTAGCACTTCTAAATTTTCAATAGAACATTTACCCTGTACAGTTTCAGGGGTGCCTCCTCCTTTAAGATCAAACTCTTCACTAATATCTTTAAAAATGTTTTTTAAATTAATATTAAGTTGCTTAGATACACTTATGAAAAATTGTCCAATATTTTCATGTCTAGATCCATACATTTGAACTAAGTTATAGTTATTATTTAAATAGGATGCTAGAGAACTGATTTCTTTAAGCTCCTTATCATCAAATAATTTATATACAAGAGGAGTAGTTTTTATCTTTATAGCATTTCTAAATAATTCCTCTCCTTCGTATCTAACAAGTTCAGCCTTAATACTTCTATTTTCTTTTTCCAACTCTTCTTTTTGATTAAATAATGTATGGACTTTATCCAAGACATCAGTATCCTTAGAAGATAATAATACACCGATTTCTTTGATATATTTGTTTTTCCATCTATAGTCAAAGAGAGCCCTATTGCCACAAACAAACTCAATTCGAATATTACCCTTATATTTTTCCCATCTTCTTATTTTGATAATCCCTATTTCACCAGTATTTCGTAGATGAGTACCAGCACAAGGAGAGAAGTCTATATTATCTATCTCTACTATTCGAATATTTAAATCCACAGTTGGTTGTTTTCTTACAGGAATTTTATTTACTTCATTCTTTTCTACATAATAGGATTTTATTTCAAAATTAGAAGATATTATTCTATTTGTATATATCTCAATTTTATCCATTTCATCTTCACTAAAATCAGGTAAAGTTACATCGATATAGACATAGTCGCGACCTAAATGAAATCCAATGGTTTCACCATTATACAATTTATAGAAAGCTGCAGATAATAGATGTTGACCTGTATGTTGCTGCATATTATCTAATCTATTTTCCCAATCAATACTTAGGGTTACCTTATCGCTTTGAATATTATCTTTAACTACATGGATTATATCTGAATTCTCTTCATATACTTCTAAGACTTCTACGCCATTGATAGTTCCTTTATCCCCTGGTTGTCCACCAGATAGATGAGGATAAAAAATAGTTCTATTAAGTTTTATATAATATTTACCATCTTTATAAGTTTTATCTACAATTCGAGAATCAATTTCCCTTACATAAGGATTATCTAAATAAAGTTTATTAGTCATGTATTCAGCCCCTTTAATATTCTACAATCTATTTTATCATTAAATACATAAAAACAATACTTAAAAATGAATTTTCTATGTTATAATCTAATAAATGATATAGGGGTGAATTGTAATGGTAGATGGTAGCTTCTTAGTTATTTTTGGTTTATTGATTATGATTTGGAGTTTAAATAGAATGCATAGAAAAAAATAAATGGAGGCTTCCATGGAGAGACCTTTTGTTTTCATGACAATTCCGTTAATATTTGGGATAATTTTTGCATATTATTTTAACTTTGATATGCTTCTAATCATAATTTTTATTATATTATCAATATTTGCTTATATATTAAACCTTATAAAGGGGAAGTCTAATTCTTGGATTTTGTTCTTTATTTGTTTGTTTTTGGGGGCTATAATTAATAATTATAATTTAAATAGTAGCGAGTTAAATAGCAAAGCAGATAAAAATCTTGTATTAAATGGTATTGTAGATGAAGTAGTATGGGAAGAAGAGGATCAAGGAAAGTATATAATTATAATCAATAGCATCGAAGAGAATTTACTTCAAAGGACAGTGAAGGAAAAAACTGTACTCAAGGTCTTAGGTAATACAAAACTTGAAATGGGAGATAAAATTAGATTTTCAGGTGTGCTAAAAATTCCCCTGGAGAATACTAATCCAAATCTATTTAACTATAGGCTAAGTCTTTTATCAAACAAGATATATACCTCCATAACCATAAATGATTATTCGATTATAAATATTGAAAATACTAATAAAGCCTTTAAATATAAATTAAAGTCCAAATTTAGAGAACATGTAGAGAGTGTATTTGATAATAATTTAAGTATAGACAATAGTTCATTGATGAAAAGCATAATTTTAGGAGAATATTCTTATTTAGATGAAGAAAATATTTCAAAATATAGAGAATTAGGACTAGCTCATATACTAGCAGTTTCAGGATTACATATTGGGATTATAGCAGGATTTTTGATTTATATATTATCTCATTTAGGAGTAAAAAGAAAAGCTAATGTTATTATTTCATTAAGCATTATTTGGTTTTATGGATATCTCATTGGATTCCCACCTTCTTTACTTAGAGCTAATATAATGTTTAGCATCCTCTTCTATGCTCAGATATTAGCAGAACCCTATGATTCCATTAATAGTTTATTTTTGGCCATGTTTGTATTGTTGCTTTTTAACCCAATGTGGATATTTAACCTTGGATTTCAACTTTCCTTTCTAGCTACATTTTCAATAATTTACATTACTCCAAGGTTTCAAGAGTTATTCTATCCTTACAAGAATAAGGTAACTTATTCCCTATCAGGACTACTAGCTGTACAAATAGGACTATTACCTATACAAGCATATTATTTTAATAATATATCTGTAATAAGCATAATTTCCAATCTAATTATTGCACCAATACTATCTTTGGCATTGATAATAGGTGGGATTATGGTAGGATTATCTCATTTGATTCCTAGCTTAAATTCTATACCGGGTCTTATATTAGATTTAATTTTATCAGTTAATTTTTATTTAGTGGATTTTTTATATTCCATACCATTTGGAGTGATTAAAATATTTTCACCAAGTATATGGGAAATTATTTTATATTATATTTTCATACTTATAGTATTTAAAGTTATTAAGGTAAGAAAACTGCATCTTAATATTAAAAAAGTTATTATATATTATTTAATTTTAATGACAATATGGAGCTCAGTCACATTAATGAATCATAAGTCCATTGAATTACATTTTGTTGATGTAGGTCAAGGGGATTGTATTCTTATAAGGACATTAAAGGGAGACTATTTAATAGATACTGGTGGAAGTATTTTGGATTCCTTTGATGTTGGAGAAAGCATTACTTTGCCTTATCTGCAGAAACTGGGGGTAAGCAAGCTTAAGGGAGTGTTTATTACTCATTTTGATGCTGATCATTGTGGAGCTTTACCTTTATTAATAGAAAATTTAAATATTGAAAATATCTTAATTTCATATGAGGATAGGGACAATGAAGTATATAATGAGATTAAAGATTCTGGAGTAGCAATTACAATTCTCAAAGAAAAAGATAAACTATTTTTAGATGATAATACTTTAATAGAAGTTTTAAACCCAAATAAAGATTTATTCAATAGGGGAGAGGTAAGCAATAATTTATCCTTAGCATTTTTATTATCATATTATAATAAGCAAATACTTTTTACGGGAGATATTGAAAAAGAAGCTGAACTGGAAATAGTGGACAAATTTAAATCTAATATAGACATAATTAAGATACCTCATCACGGAAGTAATACATCATCTAGCGAGGAATTTCTTAATAAAATTAAACCACAAATAGGTATAATTTCTGTAGGTAGGAATAATTTCTATGGACACCCAGGAAAGGATGTACTAGACAGATATGAAGAATTAGGTACAAAAATATATAGAACAGATACTATGGGAATGATAAAGCTAGAATTAAATAAAGATGAAATAAGCTTAACTTCTTTTGTTAATGAAGATTTAAGATTAATTCAATTCTTAGATGAAAATTTACTAAATGTTATTTTCTATATATCATTTTGTTTATTTTCCTACATTTTGTCAAAACATTATTTATATAAGGAGGGTGAATTGTGAATTATAATGAGTTTTTAGATATAATAAAAAGTAATAAACTAATACCAGCATATATTTTTACAGGAGAAGAAGAATATCTAATGCACGAAGTCATTGACATTTTAAAGCATAAATTTGTTGATATTTCATTTGAAGCCATAAACTACATCGTCATAGATGGCAAAGATGCAAGATTTGACAATATATTAAATGCTTGTGAAACACTTCCTTTCATGTCATCCAAGAAAATAGTTGTAATAAAAGATATTAGTGAAATCATAGAAAATGATGAAAATGATGTGGATAAAATAATGGGATCTTATATAGAAGGTTTAGATGATTATCTTTGTCTTATTATAATGGATAGGTCAAATAAGTTAAAGAAAACTAGCAAACTCTATAAAGCTCTTAACAAATTAGGTGGAGTAGTTGAGTTCACAAAACTTAAGGGAAAGGAGTTGAATTTAAGAGTTGAGAAAAAGTTAAAAGAATATAATAAGAAAATATCCAATGGAAACTTAAGTTATTTCCTTCAACAATCAACCTATACTGAGTATAATAGCACAAAATCCTTATACGATTTAGAAAATGAGCTTTTAAAAGTGATTAATTTTTCTACAGGTAATGAAATTTCAAAAGAGGACATAGATCTGACTTTAACCAAGACCTTAGATACTAATATTTTTAATTTACTATCCAGCATAAATAAAAGGGATGGTGATTCAGCATTAAGAATTTTTAACGAAATGTATATATCCAATGAGCCTGTTCAGAGGATACTGTTTATGATAATTAGACAACTAAGACTTATGCTAGGATATAAGCTTTATAAGGAAAAGGGTTACAATGACGGAGCAATACAAGAAAAACTCCAAATTAAGCCATATGAATTCAAGAAGATATCAAGTCAAGCCCAAAGCTTTTCTGAACTTCATCTAAGAAATGGGCTAGATTATATACTTGAATTGGATGTAAAGCAGAAGACTAGTTCTCATGATGAAAAACTAGCCTTAGAAATGTTAATTATAAATTTATGTTATTCTAAATAAAAATTGTCAGAAAAAAACTTCGGCCTCCCGAAGTTTTACTTATATTGCTTTATTCAATTTCTTCGTTAAGCGACTAACCTTTCTTGATACATTATTCATATGAATAACATTCTTTTGAGCAGCTCTTTTTAACTTCTTGTCAATAGTTTTAAGTAAAGCCTTAGCTTCTTCAACATTTCCCGCTTCGATAGCTTTATCAAACTTCTTCATATATGTTTTAATTTCTGATTTTTTAGCTTTATTCATAGCTGTTCTTTTTTCAGTAATAAGAATCCTTTTTTCAGCAGATTTAATATTTGCCAATAGTTTCACCTCCTCTAATCTAACAAAAAATATTTTATCACGAAGAACTATAAAATGCAAGGATATTTAACATTATATTGGACAAAAATATAAAATGAAGGAAAAAAATTGGAATATGAGAGGAGAATTATATTGTTTCAAGTTCGAACAGATTTAGCTATAGAGAATAGAGAATTATATAAGATTGAGAGAAATGAAGAATCAAAAGGTATTGAAATAGAGAAAGAAGAGAAGGAAAACTACACCGTAACAAAGGTAAAAGTACTAGATAATCAGGGTAGTAAAAATCTTCAAAAACCAATTGGAACTTATATAACCATAGATGTACCAGGCCTTAATAAAACAGATGAAGATTTAAAGGATGAAATATCTCAGGTAGTGGCTAAAGAGATAAAAAGTCTAGGTAAGAATAAAGAGGATAGCAAAATTTTAATAGTTGGGCTTGGAAACTGGAATATTACTCCTGATGCCTTAGGTCCAAAGGTGGTGGAAAGAGTCTTAGTTACTAGGCAATTCTTTGTTAACTTTAACAAGGAAATAGATGAAACCGTTGCAAATGTTGCAGCTCTATCTCCGGGGGTCATGGGGATTACTGGGATTGAAACAGGGGAGTTGGTGAGAGGAGTAGTAGAGAAAGTAAAACCTGATCTAGTTATAGCTATTGATGCCTTAGCCTCAAGAAAAATGGACAGAGTATCCACCACCATTCAAATATCAGATACAGGAATAAATCCAGGGGCAGGAGTAGGAAACAATAGAATGGAGATTAATAAAGAAACATTAGGAGTGCCCGTGATTGCTATTGGTATTCCTACAGTAGTAGATGCTGCGACCATAGTCAATGACACATTGGATTTAATCATAGATTCACTAAAGTCAGAAGCAACAGTTGGGACAGAATTCTATAATTTGCTTTCAGAGATATCCTCAGAGGAGAAATACACCTTGATCCAAGATGTACTTAATCCTTATATGAAAAATGTAGTTGTGACACCTACTGACATAGATGTGTTGATAGATGACTTATCCATTATAGTAGCCAATGGCCTTAATATTGCCTTACATCCTGGGATAGATTTAAAGGATGTAAATAGGTATATAAGATAATAGATTAAGTATATTTTATCTCTAATAAGAATATAATTTTCATAACGAACAGAAAGTTTATTTTAAATTATAACAAAAGCTTATTAGGGAGTGTTAGAATGAAAAAAACTAGGAAGTCAGATTATATTATCTTAGCATTAATATGTATGATAGCTTTAAATATAGGTGCTATAGCTATTGGGAGATATTCACTGTTTAAAGAATCTACTTATTCAAATAAAAATGATTTTAGCTTAGTTAATATATCCTTTAACTCTATAAAAGAGTCATTAAATATTAAGGGCTTAATTGATAAAACCATAAACATTATATTTCCAAAAGTGGAAGTTGATCATAATGAAGATAGTATAATAGCAACAGCACCTGAGTTTACTGAGGCAGATGAAAATTATAGCACAGAGAATGATATAATTATAGATAAATTAGAAGAATATGAGAGTTTGATAATAGTAAAAGACTCAGATGGAACGCATACAGTAGAAAATATTCCTGAGCCCTTTATGATAAATAACCTTAAGGTCAACAAGGAAAATCCATATATTTTGCTATATCATACTCACGCTACAGAATCCTATATACTTAAAAAAGCAGATAACTATCGTACTTCTGATACACAACATAATATGATAAGCATAGGCAATATAATGTCAACGATTTTAGAAGCTAATGGGCATAGGGTAAATCATGTTGATACTATTCATGATTTACCTTCATATAATCAATCCTATTATAGAAGCCTTAATACTATTAAGAACAAACAAGAGGAATCTGATAACTTGAAAGTCTTACTAGATATCCATAGAGATGCTGTATTAGATAATAATAAAAATATAGAAAACATAAAAGCAAAGTCTAAAATAGATATAGAAGGGAAATCTGTTGCTACCTTTTCTTTAGTTGTGGGGCCAGATTCACCTAATAAGGACCAGGTACTTAATTTTGCAAAATATATTAAAGCAGTTTCCGATACTCTGTATCCTGGATTGTGTAGAGGAATAATAATAAAGCCTACAGGAAAATATAATCAACATATGTCTGATTATTCCGCTTTGATTGAAGTAGGATATAATTTCAATACTTCAGAAGAATCCAATGAAAGTGCTAAACTAGTAGGGGAAATACTATCTTTGGCTTTAAATAGTATAATAAAAGAATAAACTTTGCTAAATATTATTTAAGTGATATAATATTTACTATCGTAACTATTTGGGAGGTAATATTGTGGAAGAAAATAATGATAAGGATATAAAAAAAGAAACTATAGAATGGATTAAGAGCATTGCATCAGCAATTGTTATTGCAATAGTAATTAAAACCTTTATTTTTAATACAACTTATGTATTGGGTAATTCTATGTACCCAACTTTACATGAAAAAGATAGACTTTTTGCAAATAAAGTTTCATTGTTTTTTTCAGGACCATCTAGGGGAGATGTAATTGTGCTAGAGGCTCCGGACACTCCGGATAAAGATTATATAAAAAGAGTAATAGGTTTAGAAGGAGATTTAGTTGAGATTAAAGAAGGCAAGGTATATCTGAATGGCTCTATCTTAGAAGAAGAATATTTAAATAGTGGTTCATATACTCATATTTACGATGATGAGAGTTGGATAGTACCAGAGGATCATGTTTTTGTATTAGGAGACAATAGAGAAGAAGGGGCAAGTAAAGATAGTAGATATTTTGGCACCATTCCTCTAAAGACAATAAAAGGCATTACAGGTTTTAGATATTTTCCAATAGATAATAGATTTGGTAAAATTGATTAAGGAAAGTATATAAAGCAATTTAAATGGATAAGCTAATCTTGGTGATAATTATGGAAACAAGATTAGAGAGAAATAAGAGATTAAGCAAATCTAAACGCATTAACAGGATGAAGAAACTCTGCATATTATTGTTATTTGCAATTTTATTACTAAGTATAGAGATTGTAAATCAAAATATTGTTGATTTAAATTGTTTTGAAAATCCAAACATAATTAGATTTGACATTAAAAAAATGGAATTAGACTTTTTTGGGAAATCTTATGTAATAGATTTGAGTATTATAAAGAAATTTATTAAAGACCAGCTTTCTGGTCTTTTAGTTTTACATAATTGTAATTATTTGCTATAATTAGCTAGAGTGTTTTGAATCTTCATGAGGAGGAAAAGTATGCAAAGAAATAAACAAGATAATATTAGAAATTTTTCAATAATTGCCCATATTGACCATGGGAAATCTACCTTAGCCGACAGATTAATAGAGAAAACAGGTATGTTAACCTCAAGAGAAATGCAAAATCAGGTTTTAGATAATATGGATTTGGAGAGAGAAAGAGGTATAACTATTAAACTGAAAGCTGTTAGACTAGTTTATAATGCCAAGGATGGCGAAGAATATATATTAAATCTCATAGATACCCCAGGACATGTGGACTTTACCTATGAGGTTTCTAGATCATTGGCAGCATGTGAAGGTGCTATCTTAGTAATAGATGCAACTCAAGGAGTTGAAGCTCAAACTTTGGCTAATGTGTATCTTGCTCTAGATCAGGATTTAGAAATAGTTCCAGTTATTAATAAGATAGATTTACCAAGTGCAAGACCGGATGAAGTGAAAAATGAAGTAGAAGACATTATAGGAATAGATTGCGAAAATGCACCCCTTATTTCTGCGAAAGAAGGACTAAATATTGAAGAAGTATTAGAATCAATAGTTAGAAATGTACCTGCACCTAAAGGTGATCCTAATGCACCATTAAAGGCATTAATTTTTGACTCATATTACGATAGTTATAAAGGGGTAATTTGCTACATAAGAGTCTTTGATGGGACAATAAAGCCAGGTATGGAAATTAAGATGATGGCTACTGGAAAATCATACGAAGTAGTGGAGGTTGGTGTAAATACCTCTAAGCATATTTCTTTGGACAAACTAGGACCTGGAGAAGTAGGCTTTGTTACTGCTAGTATCAAAAATGTCAAAGATGCCACAGTAGGAGATACAATAACAGACAAGTATAAACCTACAGAGGAAGCAATGCCAGGATATAAGAAGGTTATACCTATGGTATATTGCGGTATATATCCTGCTGAAGGAGAAGATTTTAATACAGTTAGGGAAGCATTAGAAAAACTACAAGTAAATGATGCAGCATTAGTATTCGAACCTGAGTCTTCAGTAGCATTAGGTTTTGGTTTTAGATGTGGATTCTTAGGACTTTTACACATGGAAATAATACAAGAAAGACTAGATAGAGAATTTGATTTAAATATTATAACTACAGCACCTTCTGTAATATATAAAATAACAAAGACTACAGGAGAAGTGCTTCAGATACAAAATCCATCAAATCTTCCACCCCTTACTGAGATAGAATATATGGAGGAGCCCATAGTAAGGGCAAATATTATGACACCTACAGATTATGTGGGAGCAATAATGGAACTCTGTCAAAACAAAAGAGGGTCTTTTATCAACATGGAATATTTAGAATCAACAAGGGTAGTACTTCACTATGATTTGCCTTTAAATGAGGTAATTTATGATTTCTTTGATGCTCTGAAATCAAAGACTAGAGGTTATGCATCCTTAGATTATGATTTAAAAGGATATCAACAATCAGAGCTAGTAAAATTAGATATACTCATCAATGGAGAATTAGTAGATGCTTTTTCATTAATTGTCCATGAAGAGAAGGCTTATGAAAGAGGAAGAAATATTGCGGAGAGGCTTACAGATGTAATACCAAGACATCAATTTGCAGTGCCTATACAAGCCGCTATTGGAGCTAAGGTTATAGCCAGAGAAACTATAAGAGCCTTAAGAAAAGATGTACTTGCTAAATGCTATGGTGGAGATATATCAAGAAAGAAAAAATTATTAGAGAAGCAAAAAGAGGGTAAAAAACGAATGAGACAAATTGGATCAGTTGAAGTTCCTCAAGAAGCTTTTCTAACAGTATTAAAATATGATGAAAAATAATATCTAGAATGGGCTGTAACAATTTGTAGGGAGCGACCTCGGTGTCGTTCCGCATAATGTTACAGTCTCTTCCTTATTTGGAGGTAAGAATGAAAGAAATATCATTATATATTCATATACCTTTTTGTGTAAGCAAATGCTATTATTGTGATTTTTCCTCCTTTGCTAATAAAAATCATAAGATTGATAGCTATGTAAATAGTTTGATAACCGAATTAAGCTTATATAAAGAAAGGATAAAAGAATATAGTATTAGGACTATTTTCATAGGAGGAGGAACTCCATCTAGTATAAATGCAAAATATGTAAATCAGATACTTGAATTCATATATAAAAATTTCAATACTAGTCATTTGTTTGAAATAACTGTGGAAGCAAACCCTGGGACATTAAATAAAGAAAAGGTTCATATATATAAAGAGTCCGGAATAAACAGAGTAAGTATGGGTGCTCAAACTTTAGATAATAATTTACTAAAATCAATTGGAAGATCTCATAGCCTAGAAGATTTCTACAATAGTTATGAAATTTTACGGCAAGGTGGTATTAAAAACATTAATGTGGATTTAATCTTTGGACTTCCAGACCAAAGTTTAGCTGATGTAATGAATTCATTGAAAAAAGTTATTGATCTAGGAGTTGAACATATATCATATTATGGACTTATTCTTGAAGAAGGAACATATTTAAATAAGCTATATAATGAAAAAAAAATATATTTACCAGATGAAGATCTTGAGAGAGCAATGTATCATAGAGCTAGGGAATACCTTATAAAAAATGGATATAATCATTACGAAATATCTAACTATTCATTAGCAAACTATGAATGTAGGCACAATTTGGTTTATTGGGATGTGAAGCCATATATTGGAGTGGGACTAAGTAGTCACTCTAATATTGAGGGAAGAAGATATTGGAATACATCTGATATGGACAACTATATTGAAAAATTAAATAATCAAATTTTGCCAATAGAGGGAGAAGAGATAATAAGCTTAGATGAAGAAATAGGTGAATTTTCCATACTAGGTCTTAGAAAGATAAAGGGAATTGATAAAATAGAGTTTGAGAATAGGTTTGGAATGAAAATAGAAACAATTTATAAGGACATAATAAATAAGCATGAGAGTAATGGATTGATATCAAGTAATACTGACTATATTTTTTTAACAAAGAAAGGCTTGGATTTATCAAATTTAGTTGAAGTTGATTTTTTAAGATAACAAATTATTTCGAAAAAACTATTGACAAATTGTTCAAGGAGTGATAATTTAAAATCGTAAGGATTAGCACTCAAAAGGATAGAGTGCTAACAACATCTAATATATGTTTATTATAAGAGGTGATGAAAAATGTTAGATGAGAGAAAAGTTAAAGTTCTTTATGCAATAATCAATGCTTATATATCAAGCGCTGAGCCAATTGGATCTAGAACAATAACTAAATTATTTGATTTAGGGGTTAGTTCAGCCACTGTAAGAAATGAAATGTCTGATTTAGAGGACTTAGGATATCTTAATAAGCCTCATTCCTCTGCTGGAAGAGTTCCTTCTGATAAAGCTTATAGATTATATGTAAATGAAATTTTAAAAGGACATAGACCTAGTATAGATTTAAACAAAAAAAATCAATTAAAAAAAATTTTAATTAATGAGTCTAGAGAGATTGAACAGTTGCTACAGAATTCTGCTAAGATATTATCAGCATTGACTAGCTACACTGCTCTTGCCATATCTCCACAGATTAAAGGGTCTAAACTAAAGCATATTCAACTTGTTCCAATTGATAATCAGCAAATTATAATGGTTTTAGTTAGCAACTCTGGTGTAGTTAAAAATACTGTATTTAGATTAGATAGAGAAGTACCAGAAAATCAGATTTCAATAATATCTAATTTTTTAAATACTAAATTAAAAGGATTAACAGTGGAAGAGATTGATGCAGAGATCTCTAATGGAATTTTGAAAGAAATATATGATTATAAGACTATTATGGAGGGGATTATTCCAGTAATAAATCAATCAATGGATGATATAGACAATATTGATTTATATTCCGATGGAGTAACTAAAATATTGAATTTTCCTGAGTATAAGGATCTTGAAAAAGCAAAATCCTTTATACATTTTATAGAGGATAAAGATTCTGTAGTAGATCTTTTATTAAACAATACTTTTAATCAAGATATGGAGATAACCATTGGTAATGAGAATATATATGAGCCAATAAAAGGATGTAGCTTAATTACAGCAACCTATAGGCTAGGTGATAAAACTATAGGAAAAATTGGTGTAATAGGTCCAACTAGGATGGACTATTATAAAATAATTAATACATTAGAGCTATTTTCTACTAATATTACAGAGATTATAGATATATTCTTAGGCAAATTGGTTTAAATATATAACAAGAAATAAGAGGTGATTTTGTGGTAAACAAAAAAGATAAAAGCAATGAAAATCAAGATTTAGTAGATGAACCGATTATTGAAGAAGATGTTGAAGAAGTTAATGAAATTTTAAAATCTAAGGATAGAGAAATAGAAGAGTTAAACAATAAGTTATTAAGACTTCAGGCAGATTTTGTGAACTTTAGAAAAAGAACTGAAAAAGATAAAGAAAGTACAATAGCTTATGCATTAGAATCTTTTGTTAACAATCTTTTACCTATAATAGACAATTTTCAAAGAGCAATGGAATCTGAAATTGTTAAGGAAAATAAGTTTTATCAGGGCATAGAGATGATACATCAACAACTAATAAAAGTTTTAAATGATAATGGAGTTGATGAAATTAAATCCTTAGGTGAAGATTTTGATCCAAATTTCCATCATGCTGTGTTTATGGAAGAGAACTCTGAATTTGAGTCTGGAAAGATTACAGAGGTTTTACAAAATGGATATATCTTGAAGGATAAAGTTGTTAGACCAGCTATGGTCAAAGTTGCAAAATAACTATTTATTAGGGAGGAATTAATTATGGGAAAAATAATAGGAATTGACTTAGGTACTACTAACTCATGTGTAGCAGTTATGGAAGGTGGAGAAGCTACAATTATAGCGAATTTAGAAGGAAATAGAACAACTCCGTCCATAGTTGCGTTTACAAAAGATGGAGAAAGACTTGTAGGAGAAACTGCAAAAAGACAGGCTATCACAAATCCTGATAGAACAATTAGTTCAATAAAGAGAAAAATGGGTTCTGATAGCAAGACTAATATAGATGGTAAAAATTATTCTCCTGAAGAGATATCAGCTATGATTTTACAAAAAATCAAAATGGATGTTGAAAGCTACTTAGGTGAAACTATTACAGAGGCAGTAATCACAGTTCCAGCTTATTTCACTGATAGTCAAAGACAAGCTACGAAGGATGCAGGGAAAATAGCTGGGTTGGATGTTAAGAGAATTATTAATGAGCCAACTGCTGCAGCATTGGCATATGGAATGGATAAAGAGGAAGGGCAACATAAAATAATGGTATTTGACTTAGGTGGAGGTACTTTTGACGTATCTATACTTGAACTTGGAGATGGAGTATTTGAAGTATTAGCTACTCGTGGTAATAACCATCTGGGTGGAGATGACTTTGATGAATTAATAGTTAATTATATAGCTGATCAATTTAAAAAGGAAAATGGCGTAGATTTAAAACAGGATAAGATGTCTTTACAAAGATTAAAGGAAGCAGCAGAAAAAGCTAAGAAGGAATTATCCTCTACTTTATCAACAAATATCAATCTGCCATTTATAACAGCTACTCAATCAGGTCCACTACATTTAAATATGGATATTACAAGAGCTAAATTTGATGAGTTAACATCATCTTTAGTAGATAGTACTTTAGAACCTGTTAAAGCAGCATTAAAAGATGCTGGATTACAAGCATCTGAAATAGAAAAAGTTCTTTTAGTTGGTGGTTCAACTAGAATACCAGCAGTTCAAGATGCAGTTAAGAAGCTAACTGGTAAGGAACCTCAAAAAGATATCAATCCAGATGAATGTGTTGCAGTAGGTGCAGCTATTCAAGGTGGAGTATTGTCAGGTGAAGTTAAAGACTTATTATTACTTGATGTTACACCATTATCCCTTGGAATTGAAACTCTAGGTGGAGTAACTACTAAACTAATTGAAAGAAATACTACTATACCTACTAAAAAGAGCCAAACATTCACTACAGCTGCAGATAATCAAACTTCAGTAGATATTCATGTACTTCAAGGTGAAAGACAAATGGCTAATGATAATACAACCTTAGGTAGATTCCAATTAACAGGCTTACCACCTGCACAAAGAGGAATTCCACAAATAGAGGTAACATTTGATATAGATGCTAATGGTATCGTAAATGTAAGTGCAAAAGACCTAGGTACAGGGAAAGAACAAAGAATAACTATTACAGCTTCTACTAAGCTTTCTGATGACGAAATAGAAAGAAAAGTAAAGGAAGCAGAGAAGTTTGCAGAAGAAGATAAGAAGAAAAAAGAAGGTATTGAAATAAGAAACAATGGGGATTCTTTAGTTTATCAAACTGAGAAAACTCTTAAAGACTTAGAAGGTAAAGTAACAGAAGATGAGAAAACTAAGGTTGAAGGAAAATTAGAAGAACTTAAAAAAGCCTTAGAAGGAGAAGACAACGAAGAAATTAAAACAAAGACTGAAGAGTTAACTGAAGCCTTCTATGCAATATCACAAAAAATGTATGATCAAAATGCACAAGGCAATGAGGGAGATAGTACTTCTCAAGCTAAAGATGATGTAGTAGATGCAGATTACGAAGTAGTAGATGAAGAATAATATAAAATATAATGAGCTAAATCATTTGATTTAGCTCATACATTTGATATAATTGTTATAGCAATTTTAAAGGCTGGTGAAAAGATGTCAAAGAGGGATTATTATGAAGTACTAGGTATAAATAAAGATTCATCTGAAAGTGATATAAAGAAAGCATATAGATCCTTAGCAAAAAAATACCATCCTGATTTAAATCCAGATAATGCAGATGCTGAAGCAAGGTTTAAAGAAGCTACTGAAGCATATGAAATATTATCTGATACTGATAAAAGATCTAAGTATGATAGATTTGGTCATGCAGGGGTTGATCCACAAGCAGGAGGATATGGTCAAGGATTTGGTGGATTTGGTGATATTTTCGAAGATTTATTTGATGTATTTGGTGGAGGATTTAGCAGAAGTTCTAGAAGAAATGGTCCAGTAAGAGGTGCGGATTTAAGATATAATATGAATCTAGAATTTAAAGAGGCAGTATTTGGTGTTGAGAAAGAGATTCAAATTAGAAGATCAGAAAATTGTCATACTTGTCATGGAACTGGAGCAAAACCAGGTACTAGCAAGGAAACATGTACTACTTGTAATGGTAGGGGAGAAGTAAGGCATGTACAACAATCTCCCTTTGGACAATTTGTTAGAACTTCTACCTGTGATGTTTGTAGTGGAACTGGTGAGATAATAAAAGAAAAATGTACTACTTGCCAAGGTAGTGGTACTGAAAATAAAACTAAAAAGATTAAAGTTAAAGTTCCAGGAGGAGTAGATTCTGATTCCATTATCTCCATGAGGGGAGAAGGAGGAGCTGGAGAAAAGGGAGGTCCAAGCGGAGACTTATATATCTATATAAGTGTTCAAGACGATCCTGTATTTAAGCGCTCAGGGAATAACATATATTTAACAATACCAATTTCCTTTACAGAAGCAACTTTAGGTGCAGTAATTGAAGTACCTACTTTAGATGAGACAATAGAATACAATGTTCCAGAAGGGACTCAAACAGGTACAGAATTTAGGCTTAAAGGTAAAGGTGTACCAAATCTTAGAAGTCATGGAAGTGGGGATTTATTCTTTACTTTAGAAGTGCAAGTACCAACAAAACTAACAGATAAGCAGAAACAGCTGTTATTAGATTTTGCTAAGGAAACTGGGCATAACTATAAAGAAAATAAAAAGGGATTCTTTGAAAAAGTTAAGGATGCTTTTAATTAACAATCACTCTTTGGGTGATTGTTTTTTAAAAGTACTAGTTATAATATTATTCTTAGGGTATAATTATTCTATATTATTAAAGGATGTGTATTTATGAATTGGACTGAAGTTCAAATTAAGGCAACTTCTGAATTAGAAGATGTAGTATCGGGAATTTTATATGATGTAGGAGCTAATGGTCTTGCCATTGAAGATCCAAAAGATGTCTTAGATTTAATGAAATCCAAGAGAGATTGGGATTTCATTGATTCCAGTCTTATGGATCCTGATTTAGATGGAATATTAATTAAAGCATATTTTTCGGAATCAGAGGATTTAGAGAGCATAATTAAAGAAATAAAAGATAGAATTCATAATAATCCTCAATTAAGCAATGGTAAATGTACTGTCACCACAAATGTTTTAGATGATAATGATTGGGCTGAATCTTGGAAAAAGTATTACAAGCCAATTAGAATAGGAGAGAATATCATCATTAAACCTTCATGGGAAAACTATAATTTACTAGAAACTGATATAATGATAGAATTAGACCCCGGTATGGCATTTGGTACGGGAACCCATGAGACTACTATGATGTGCACAGAAGCTTTAGAGAAGTATCTTGTACCAGGTAGTACAGTATATGACATTGGTTGTGGTAGTGGAATACTTAGTATAGTTTCGGCGAAATTAGGCGCTAGAAAAGTAGTTGGAGTAGACCTAGATGAGCTATGTGTAAATATATCCAATAAGAATATTACTCTAAACCATGTAGACGATATTGTAGAAATAAAGAATGGAAACCTCTTAGATGTAGTAGAAGGTAAAGCAGATGTTATCGTATCTAATATTATAGCAGAGGTAATTGCAGGTATGACAAAGGATTTGAAATCATATCTGAATAACAATGGAATATTTATTACATCAGGGATTATTATTGACAAGATAGAGCTAGTAGAAAAAGCTTTACTGGAAAATGAGTTTAAAATTCTTGATATCATGAAGAAAAACGATTGGGCTTGTATTATAGCCACTAACATTTCATAGGAGTTAAATATGCATAGATTTTTTGTGGAAAAAGAACAAGTAATGGATTCAATAATTGAGATTATTGGAAATGATGTAAAGCATATTAAAGATGTAATAAGATTAAAAATTGGTGAGAATATAGAAGTCTCTTCAGAAGGAATTACATATACCTGTCTGATAGAATCAATTTCAAAGGATAGAATTACATCAAAGATAATAGACAAAACAAAAGGAACTCATGAGTCTTCTATTGATATAATACTATATCAAGGACTTGCTAAAGGTAGCAAAATGGACATGATCATACAAAAATGTACAGAAATAGGAATAAAGGAATTTTACCCTGTGGCAACCCATAGGTCTATTGTTAAGATTAAGGACATTAAAAAAGAGCAATCTAAGGTTGAAAGATGGAATAGTATAGCAGATGAAGCCGCAAAACAAAGTAAAAGAGATATTTTACCTAAAGTACAAAATATAATTTCTTTTAATGAGATTATAGATTTGTTAAAGAATGAAAAAAATATTATCGTTCCTTATGAGGATGAAAAAGCAAATACAATGAAATCTAAATTGCAGACAATTAGGGATGGAAAGATTCATATTATAATAGGACCTGAAGGTGGATTTGAACCCTATGAGATTGAAAAGTTAAAATCAATAGGTGGAGAAATTGTAACTTTGGGGCCACGAATACTTAGGACAGAAACAGCAGGAATAGTAGCATCTACAATAGTACTTTATGAACATGGGGATATTTAGGAGTGATTTAATGAATACAGTAGCTTTTCATACATTGGGATGCAAAGTAAATCAATATGAAACAGAGGCTATGGAAGAAATATTTGAGAAAAATGGTTATAATATAGTTAGTGATCAAGTAATTGCAGATATTTATGTGATAAATACTTGCACAGTAACAAATTTATCTGATAGGAAATCTAGACAATTTATAAGAAGGGCAAAAAAATTAAATAAGGATTCTATAATTGCCGTAGTTGGATGCTATTCCCAGGTATCGCCAGATGAAGTATCTGAGATAGAAGGTGTAGATGTAGTAATAGGCACCACTGATAGGAATAGAATTTTAGAACTATGTGAGAATGCCAAAGAAAAAAATGAAAAAATTAATATTGTTAGAAATGTTAAGACTGAAAAAGAGTTTGAAACAATAAATATTGATGATATAAAATCTAAGACAAGAGCTTATATAAAAATACAGGATGGATGCAATCAATTTTGTTCCTATTGTATTATCCCATATGCTAGAGGGCCTATAAGAAGCAGAGAATTAGATGATGTGATTATGGAGTCTGAGAAATTAGGTAAAGCTGGCTTTAAAGAAGTAGTCCTAACTGGAATCCATGTAGCTTCTTATGGCAAGGATATGAATAATACTCCATTAACAACAGTATTAGACAAAGTGGCTAATGTTCAGGGAATAGATAGAATTAGACTAAGTTCCTTAGAACCTACTTTAATTAATCATGAGTTCATGAAATCAATTATAAAAACTGGTAAGGTATGTGATCATTTTCATCTTTCATTACAATCTGGATCTGATACAGTTTTAAAGAGGATGAATAGGAAATACACATCTGATGAATATAGAAATATTGTAAATCTTATACGAGAATATATGCCTAATGCTGGAATTACAACGGATATTATAGTTGGATTTCCAGGAGAAAGCGAAGAAGAGTTTAATGAAACTTGTGAATTTGTTAAGGAAATAGGGTTCTCGAGAATACATGTATTCAAATATTCTCCAAGGAAGGGAACACCAGCTGCAGAGTCCAAGAATCAAGTGGATGGTAATATTAAAAATACTAGATCTGAGAAACTAATATCTTTAGGTGATGAACTAATGTTAAAGTTTAATAAAGGGTTTATTGGTTCTAGTTTATCTGTCTTGTTTGAAGAGGAAAGCAAGAATGAAAATGGTATGATAGAGGGTTATACAACTAATTATATTAGAGTAAAGTCAAAATTAGAGTCAGATATCATTGGTAAAATAATTGATTTAAAAATTATTTCTACTGAAGGGGAACATTTAATTGGAGAAATAATTATTTAATGAAAAAATAGAATAACTAAAAATAGAATATCTATAGTATAATATAAATAGTATTTAACAGGAGGTGATTTCATTGACTAATTGTTTGTTTTGCAATATAATTAACGGTGATATACCTAGTAATTTAATATACGAAGATGAAAAAGTTATTGCTTTTGAAGATATAAATCCACAGGCTCCAGTTCATTACCTTGTAATTCCTAGAGAACATATTCAATCCATGGCTCATATTAATGAGGACAATAAAGAACTATTAGGTCATATATTAATAGTAGCATCTAAAATAGCTAAAGACAAAAAACTGGATTCAGGGTATAGAATAGTTAACAATTGCGGCAAGGATGGAGGACAGACTGTAGACCATTTACATTTTCATATTTTAGGTGAAAGGACATTGTTGTGGCCACCAGGTTAAATACTAGTTGAAATATTTTTATTTATAATGTATAATAATCTAGTGTTGTACACCCTTTATAGGGATAGTATAGAAGTACTCTTGCAGTAGAGAGAGGAGGGAGAAATCGATGTCAGAAATTAAGGTTGGAGAAAACGAATCTCTTGATAACGCTTTAAAAAGGTTTAAAAGACAGTGTGCGCGCTCTGGCGTTTTAGGTGAAGCTAGAAAGAGAGAACACTATGAAAAACCAAGTGTAAAACGTAAAAAGAAATCTGAAGAAGCTAGAAAGAAGAAATTTTCTAAGTTTTAGTTGAGAAGGTGATCAAATGTCCCTTAAAGAAACCCTCATGGAGGATTTAAAAGACTCCATGAAAAGTAAAGATACAATTAAGAAAAATACTATCACTATGGTAAGGGCAGCAATAAAACAAAGAGAAGTAGATGAAAGAATAGATTTGTCTGACGATGACATCTTAGACATTATATCTAAACAACTAAAGGAAAAAAGAACTGTCATAGATGAGTTTACAAAAGGGCAAAGACAAGATTTAGTTGAGCTAACTGAAAAAGAAATTGAAATTCTTTTAAGATACTTACCAAAACAGCTTTCTGAAGAGGAAGTTGAAATAATTGTGATTGAAACTATTAAAGAAATAAATGCTACATCTATGAAAGATATAGGTAATATAATGAAAGCCGTAATGCCAAAAGTAAAAGGAAAAACTGATGGTAATATGGTGAATAAAATCATTAAAAAAGTTTTTAATTAACCTGGGTAAAACCCAGGTTTTTTGATATTTTTAATTTTGTTAGTTATTTTACAGAATTATGGGTAATAGTATTGAGAAAGACAAATTTTTATCAATAAAACAGGGGGTGCTTAAATGAAAAGAAAAAGTATAATTGTGATTTTTGCCTTTTTAATGGTAATTGTTTTATCAAACATTGGATACGCTGAGAGCAATAAATTAGTCCAAATTATTTCAAATCCTTATGTTAGTAGTATATTTTTGACATTAGGCTTAGTGGGATTAGTCATTGAAATTTTAACACCTGGATTTGGTCTTGGTGGTACTATTAGTATAATAGGGTTTGGTTTTTATTTTGGAGGAAATATTCTTGCAGGTAATTCTCACTGGACTTCACTGCTATTATTTGTTATTGGACTAATACTATTGGTGGTAGAGGGTATGATACCAGGATTTGGATTACCAGGTATTAGCGGGGTTATACTAGTAGGATTAGGTACAGTATTAGCTATGAGTTCATTATCAGTAGCCCTTTTATCCCTAAGCATTGCAATAATAATCACTACTATAGTAACAGTAGTTCTTGTTAAAATGGGATTTAAGAGCAGTATGCTAGATAAAATAATATTAAATACGGAACAAAAAGATGAAAGTGGATATTTGTCCACTGATTCTATGGATGAATATATAGGTAGAGAAGGAACAAGCTTAACTGAACTTCGCCCTTCAGGGTTTATTGATATAGATGGAAAAAAACTAGATGCTTTATCTGATAGTGGTTTGATTCCAAAGAATGCTCCAATAAAAGTGGTAAGGGTTGAAGGTTCAAAAATATTTGTTAGGGGGTTTTAGAATATGGGTCCATTAATTTTTCCGTTAGGTATCGCTTTATTAATTATTATCTTATTAATGCTTTTCTTTACATTTGTACCAGTAGGACTATGGGTTACAGCTTTTTTCTCTGGAGTCAAAATAAAAATAACAACTTTAATAGGTATGAGACTTCGAAGAGTAGCTCCTTCTAGGATAGTAAATCCAATGATAAAGGCTACAAAAGCAGGGCTTGATATTAAAATCGATGAATTAGAAGCACATTACTTAGCAGGTGGTAATATTAATACTTTGGTAGACGCTTTAATAGCAGCACAAAGAGCTAATATTCCTCTTGAGTTTGAAAGAGCAGCTGCAATTGACTTAGCAGGTCGAAATGTTCTAGAAGCTGTTCAAGTATCTGTTAATCCAAAGGTAATTGAAACACCTCAGATTTCAGCAGTAGCAAAAAATGGTATTGAAGTCATAGTTAAGGCTAGAGTTACCGTTAGAGCTAATATTGAAAGATTAGTAGGTGGAGCTGGAGAAGAAACAATTATTGCTAGAGTAGGTGAAGGTATTGTCACCACTGTAGGTAGTGCACCATCACATTCAGATGTATTAGAAAATCCAGATAGTATATCAAGGACTGTACTAGGAAAAGGATTAGACTCAGGAACAGCTTATGAAATATTATCCATTGATATAGCTGATGTAGATATAGCAAGAAATATAGGGGCTAAACTTCAAATGGACCAAGCCGAAGCTGATAAACGAATTGCAGAAGCAAAGGCGGAAGAGAGAAGATCAATGGCAGTTGCCAAAGAGCAAGAAATGAAAGCTGAAGTTGAAGCAATGAAAGCTAAGGTAGTAGAAGCTGAGGCAGAGGTACCATTAGCATTGGCAGCAGCTTTGAGAGAAGGAAAACTTGGAGTTATGGACTATTATAATATGAGAAATATATTAGCGGATACTGATATGAGGTCTTCAATATCTAAAATAGCCGATGACGACAAGAAAAAGAAATAGGGAGGGATAATATATGCCCAATCCTTTATTATTCTTTATATTTGTCATTGTAATAGACTTAGTTTTAAAATCTGTAAAGGATAAAAAAAAGATAGAACAATCAAGGCAAAATAGAACAGAAGAAATACAAAAACAGCCTACAAAGCAAAGGCCATTGGCAGACCTTCGGAAACTATTAGAAGAGGAAGTTATGAAGGAGAAGCAAAGAGAAATTGCTCGAAGGCAAGGTACACCTATAGAAAGTCAAGCATCAAAGTCTAAAGCTCAAGTAGTAAAGAAGAAAGAAGAACATAAAGATGTAAATATACAAACGCAATCTTGGGATATAAAAACAGAAGAGAAAAAATTCAATGAAACACCTAATCCTTCTGCATCTCAAGTAGATAATAGTATAAAAAATTTAAAACAAGATGTTTTAAGGGGAATAATATTTTCAGAAATATTATCTGAACCGAAATCTATTCAAAATCAAAGGAAAAGCTCGTAAATATACGAGCTTTTTGTGTGTGTGTGGAATAGTCCATATATTTAATACATAGAATTAATAGGAGGGATAGTTATGAAGAGACAGATTGAAAGTGCAAAACACAGTATCTCAGAAGCCTTAGAACTACCCATAGATATCATGATGGACTTTCCAAGATTAACTATGATAGGAAATATAGAGGCTTCTTTACTTAATCATAAGGGAATTATTGAATATACAAAAGAAATAATTAGGATAAATACCAAATCTGGAGTCTTCAAGATTAAAGGAGAAGATTTAGAGATTAAGACCATACTTTCCGAAGAAATAATTATTGTTGGGTTAATAGAAAGCATAGAAATAATCAGCTAGGGAGTGTTGGTATGCTAGCTATAAAGATATGGAATTATTTTAAGGGATATGTTATTATTAGGGTTGAGGGACTGACATTGGAGAGGATGTTAAATCTTGCTGCAACATATGATATATATTTATGGGATGTAAAACGAGAAAGCAATATTGTCCTTGAAATGAAGTCTACAACTAAAGGGTTTAAAGAATTAAAAAATATAGTGAAAAAAGTTGGATGTAGAGTCGAAATTAAAGAAAAAATGGGATTTCCATTTTTATTAATGAGGATTAAAGAAAGAAAGATGTTAGCAATAGGATTTTTACTATTTTTAGTTACAACATTATTGCTAACTTCAACGATTTGGAGGATAGAAATAATTGGTAACGAACAAACTCCAAGAGAAGAAATAATTTCAATGCTCAAGGAAAATGATATATCTATTGGTAAAATTAAATATTTCTTTGAAAAGGAAACTATAAAAAATCTTATGATTGATAACTATGATTATCTTTCCTTTATATCAGTAAATATTAAAGGAACTAAGCTAGTCATAGAAATTAAGGAACAGGATCTTCCACCAGAAGAAATAGACAAATCTTATCCTTGCCATGTAGTTGCCAAGAAAAAGGGCGTAATAGTAAAGATAGTTCCTAAAAATGGAAGGGTTTTTGTAGAAAAAGGTGAAATAGTTAATGAAGGAGATATATTAATTACGGGTATACTAACAAATGAAGGATTAAATGAAAATATATTAGTACATGCAGAAGGTGAAGTATTGGCTCTAACTAGATATAGCCATATTATAAAAGAACCAATAATAAAGTATGAGGAAAAATATACTGGAAGAATATATAAACAAAAGGGTATAAAGATTAAGGATAAAGGTATTAAACTTTTAAAGGGAGAAGTGCCATATGATAATTATAAGGAATTTGTAATTGAAAAAGCTTTGATTAACTTGGAAAAGTATGAGATTGATTTTCCTATAAAAATAGTTGAATATGAATATAGAGAGGTTGAAGTAAAAGAAGTAAAACAAAATATAGACTTTCTTAAGAAATCAACCCAAATAGAGGCTACTAAAGAGATAAGCAAAGAATTACCACCAAATGCTGAAATACAATCTAAAAACACTAGACATCAAGTAGATGAAAACTTGTTAATAACACAAGTAATAGTAGAAACTATAGAGGATATTGGAAGAAAGCAAATCATAGTAACTGGGGAGGATTAAGTTTGACTAATAATATAGAAGAAAACAGCATTGTAATAGAAAATGAAAATATAGTTAGAGAAATATTTGGGGATTTTGATGAGAATATAAATTTAATCAAGGATGAATTAAATATAGACATTGCAATTAGAGAAGGGGAAATCAAACTATATGGTGAGAGAGTATCTATAGACTTAGGAGAAAAACTGATTTATAATTTAATAGAGATAGTTAAGACCCAAAAAAAACTTGACAAACAAGACTTAAGGTATTCTATGCAATTGATTTTAGAAGGTCAAGGAGATTATGTAAAAGAATTATTAAAGGAAGTAGTATGTGTAACAGCATCTGGCAAGAGTATTAAGCCAAAGACATTAGGTCAGAAAAGATATTTAGATGCAATAAAGAAAAATGATATAGTATTTGGAATTGGACCTGCAGGTACCGGAAAGACATATTTAGCTGTGGCTATGGCAGTCCAGGCATTTAAAAATAGAGAAGTAAGTAGGATAATTCTCACGAGACCTGCAGTAGAGGCTGGTGAAAGCTTGGGATTTTTACCTGGGGACTTACAAGAAAAGGTAGATCCATATCTAAGACCTATATATGATGCTTTATTCGATATACTAGGTACAGAATCATATTTAAGGTATATGGAGAAAGGTATGATTGAAATAGCCCCATTAGCATATATGAGAGGGAGGACATTAGATTCTGCCTATGTTATATTGGATGAGGCACAAAACACTACAAATGAACAAATGAAAATGTTTCTAACAAGACTTGGCTTTGGTTCAAAAGCAATTATAACAGGAGATATTACACAAGTTGATCTACCTAAAGGAAAAGAATCAGGGTTAAAAACTATAACAAAGATATTGAATAATGTAAAAGGCATAGACTTTATATATTTAATGAAAAATGATATAGTAAGGCATCCTTTAGTTCAAAGAATTATTGAAGCCTACGACAAGTTTGAAAATACTAAAGTGTAACCCATAAGGGGGGAGACCTATGGATTTTAAAAAATTAATATCTACAAGAAATAAAAGACTATATAATGGGTTGTTGATTTTGTTTTTTACAGCAATCCTTTTTTTTATAACAATTCATAAATTAGAGACCAATAAACTAAGCCTAAGGATTGGAGATATTGCGCCTTCTACCATTAGGTCTACAAAGGAATTAGAAGATAAACATATTACTGAAAAACTAAAGGCGGAGGCAATGAATAAAATAGAGCCAATATATAGGATATCTCCTTCTATACAGATGGTTATGAAAAATAACATTAAGGATTTCTTAGATACAACAAGAGATATCAAGGCTCAAGATAGTATTAGCTTCAATAAAAAGGCAGAGCTGTTATTGGAAAATCAAAGTCTTGGACTTGAGTCAAAAGAAGTTTCAATTGCACTTAAAATGGACTACAAAGCTTTAAACAGTTTTGAAAATATTTTATGGGATTTAATTAATCAAGTAATGGGAAATGGAATCAAAGAAACTGAACTTGAATATGAGAAGGAAAACCTAGTAAAAACATTTGATTCTTTAGATATGAAAAAAGAAGAAAAGGAACTAGGTTTAGCACTATTTAACGCTACTATAAATTCAAATGAGTTTTTGGACAAGACAGAAACCCAAAGAAAGAAAGAAGAAGCTGCAAATAAAATAGAAACAGTAATTATAAATGAAGATGAAATCATAGCATTCCAAGGTTCAGTAATTACAGAGAGAGAACTTCACTTAATTGATGAAGCTGGATTGTTAAAAGGTGATAATAACCTTCCTATAAGTATGATTATTGGAATAATACTACTCTTATTACTAGGTTTATCAATTATCATAGGATATATATATTTCTTTAACAAGGAAATATTATATAATAATCGTTTATTAATTATGTTAATTATAGTTATTTTAACTATCATAATATCCAAGGCATTATATTCCCTATCTCCTTATATTATGCCTGTAGCAGCAGCATCACTATTAATATCTATGCTTATTGATCCAAAGTTAGCATTATTGGTTAATATATTCTTGTCCTTTTATTTGGGTTTTGTTCTCAAATTGGACAATAGTATAGTTATTATGCATATTGTATCAGGTAGCATTGGGGCTATTATTGCTATTAGACAAGAACAAAGACATTATATTTTACTAAATGGTTTAATAATTGGAGTAATTAATTTGTTGACTTTAGGAGCTGTTGGATTAGCAGAGGGGTCAAGAGGAATAAATTCCTTTTTAGAAGGGAACTACAGCTTGTTAAATGGTATTATAGCTGCCATGATAACTTTAGGTTCTTTACCAATTTGGGAAAATATATTTTCTGTATTAACTCCATTAAAATTATTAGAATTATCAAATCCAAACCAACCTTTGCTAAAGAAATTACTTCTAGAAGCTCCAGGGACATATCACCATAGTATATTAGTAGGCAACTTATCTGAAGCAGCAGCAGAGGCAATATCAGCCAATCCTCTTATTACTAGAGTGGGCTCTTATTATCATGATATTGGAAAAACAATTAGACCATATTATTTTGCAGAAAATCAATTTGGCATGGAAAATCCTCATAATAAGCTACAGCCAATGCAAAGTACTGCTATAATAACATCACATACAACTGATGGAATTGTACTGGGAAAAGAGGGAAAATTACCAAAAGAAATACTAGATATTATAGATCAGCATCATGGGGATACACCTGTTGCCTATTTTTATTATAAGGCTAAGGAATTAGATAATGATATAAATATGTCAATGGATGAATTTAGGTATAAAGGCAAGAAGCCACAGACCAAAGAAGCGGCAATAGTTATGTTGGCAGATTCATCAGAAGCAGCAGTAAGGTCAATTAAAGACCTTACAAAGGAAAAAATTGAGGATATGGTGAGGAAAGTAGTAGAAGGTAAAGTAAAGGATGGTCAGTTAGATGAATGCAATGTTACATTGAAAGAGATTGAAATAATCATTAAATCCTTTATTAATGTACTAACTGGAATATACCATGATAGAATAGAATATCCAAATATTGAAATTAAATCGGAGGCATCTGAATAATGGAAATTTACATTGATAATAGACAAAATAAAGTAGTTATTGATGAAGAAATTAGTGTTATAATAGAAAAAGTTATAAAAGAAGTTTTAATTTTTGAAAATCAATCCTTAGACTGTGAAGTAAGCGTTTCTTTTGTTGATAATGAAGAAATTACAGTATTAAATAGAGATTATAGAAATGTTGATAGAGAAACAGATGTATTATCATTTCCTATGGATAATGATTTTTTTCAAATGGGTCCTGTTTTACTAGGGGATATAATCATTTCAGTTGAAAAGGCTTTAGAGCAAGCTGAAGACTTTGGTCATTCTTTATATAGAGAAATAGCTTATTTAACAGCTCATAGTATGTTTCACTTATTAGAATATGATCATATGGAGGATGAAGAAAAAACTTTGATGAGAGAAAAAGAGAAAGAAATCATGAAGACAATAGGGATATTCAAAGGTTTTAAGGAGGAGTAGAAGAATGAATAAAAGAAATCTCATAGAAAGCTTTAACTATGCAGTATCAGGAATTATCATTGCACTAAAAACAGAAAAAAACATGAGGATACATTATCTGATTGCTCTACTAGTTATTGCTTTAAGTCTTTTATTTGATTTTTCTAGAACAGAGTTTTTACTTTTACTTTTTGCTATATCCTTAGTTGTAGTAGCGGAAATGATAAATACTGCACTTGAGAGGGTAGTGGATTTAATCACTGAAGAATATCATCCATTAGCTCGTTTAGTAAAGGATGTAGCTGCTGGAGCAGTTCTTATTGCAGCTATAAACTCTATAGTAGTGGGATATCTTCTTTTCTTTGATAGATTAAATGCTTTTTCTGGGCTGCTATTATTTAAGATTAGGAATTCACCTCCCCACCTTACATTCGTTGCTATATTAATAGTCATTATATTAACTGTAGGTCTTAAGGCAGTATTTTATAAAGGTAGAGGGACTCATTTTCAGGGTGGGACAGTAAGTGGTCATTCAGCATTAGCATTTTGTGTGGCAACAATAATATCTTTTTTATCAAAGAATACTTTAGTCACCACATTAAGCTATGGATTAGCGGTTCTAGTTGGAGAAAGTAGGATCGAGGGAAAAATTCACACTTTTCCAGAGGTATTATCTGGTGGAATATTAGGTAGTTTAATAGGTATATTAGTGTTTCAAATCATAGGATAAGGGGGCAGCAAATTGAAACTAAAGTCAATTATAATAATAGCAATTTTAATAGCAATAATTGGAACAGCTTGTAAAAAGGACTCAGTAGATGAACCAGTTGTAGTAGATAAGGAAACAGAAGTAGAGGAAGAAATAGTTATAGAAGAATTACCTGTGAAAGAAGGTATACCGTCACCTCTTAGTGGAATTTATTCTCCTGAAGCAAAAGTCAATAGGAGGCCAATTGCAATTATGTTTGACAATCATCATCGTGCAAGATGGCAAGCAGGCTTAAAAGATGCTGAAATAGTATATGAATTTTTAGTAGAAGCTCCTTACACAAGATATATGGGTATATATCTTGTAAATGAACCAGAATCCATTGGACCTATTAGATCTGCTAGACCTTATTTTATCACTACGGCATTAGAATATGATGGAATTTATGTACATGTGGGAGGAAGCGCCCAGGCTTTATCGGATGTAAAATCTTTAAAACTTGCTGATATTGACGGATTAAGTAGCTCCAACAAGGTATTTTGGAGAAAGTCTCATAAAAAGGCTCCTAATAACTTATATTCAAGTACAGAAGCTCTGAGAAAGACTCAAGAAGAAAGAAAATTCAAAGATACTGGTGATTATATTCCTTTTAAATTCAAAGAAGATGAATCTCCCATAGAAGGTAATATAGCTAATAAACTTACAATTATATATAGAAAAAACAACACAACTGAGTATAACTATGATGAAGAGAAGAAAATATATACAAGGACTAAGGATGGAGAATTGCATATAGATGAGATAGATTCAACTCCAATTATAGCTAAGAATATTATAATCCAAGAAGCAAAGACTAAAGTATTAGATAAGGAAGGCAGGTTAGAAATTCAATTAATAGGAGAGGGGAAAGGGAAATACATAACCCATGGAAAAGTAACAGAAATTCAATGGGTAAAAGAATCAAGAAAAGCAAAAACTATATATAAGACTCTAGATGGTGAAGAACTAATATTAAATCCAGGTATTACATGGATACAAGTAATAGAGCCAAAAACAGAAGTTATATTTGAATAGTTATCAATAAGCCAACATAATTAAGAATTCAAATTTCTCTTCTAATTTTCAATTTAAAATTTGTGGGCTAATCCCATGCAGGAGGAGGTATTTTATGAATAAAAAAGAATTAATAAAAAAGGCATTAGAAGCTCAAAAGATGGCATATGTTCCATATTCTAAGTTTCGTGTTGGAGCTGCTTTAATCACAGATGAAGATGAAGTATTTACTGGTTGTAATATAGAGATAGCATCGTATTCTCCTACTTTATGTGCAGAGAGAACTGCGATTTTCAAGGCAGTATCAGAAGGTCATAAAAAAATTAAAACTATAGCAATTGTAGGGGATTCAGATTTTACTTATCCTTGTGGAGTATGTAGACAAGTGATTAGGGAATTTGGCAAGGATGCTACAGTTATTATTGCTAATTCAGAAGATGACTATAGAGAGTATAAATTAGAAGAACTACTGCCACATAGTTTTGGACCAGAGGATTTAGATCTTAATAATACTAGGAGCGATGAGAATGTATAAATCAGGATTTGTAACAGTTATAGGAAGGCCCAATGTAGGAAAATCCACTTTGCTTAATCAGGTAATTGGGGAAAAAATATCAATAATTTCAGACAAACCACAGACTACAAGAAATAAAATCCAGTTAGTATATACTGAAGAAAATTGCCAGATAGTATTTCTTGATACACCAGGTATACAAATGCCTAAAAATAAACTAGGTGAGTATATGCTAAAGATTTCAAGGAGTACATTAGAAGAGGTTGATGTAGTTACATTTATGGTTGATGATAGCTTAGAAATTGGAGCAATGGATAGTATGATAATTGAAGATATTAGAAAAATATCTACTCCTATTGTTCTATTGATTAATAAAACCGATAGACTTAATGAAGAGGAGATATTAAAGTTAATTGATAAATATAATAAAATGGATTTATTCAAAGAGATAATACCTATTTCTGCCATGAATAATGACAATATAGATAGATATATTGAAGTCCTAAGAGCTATGGTACCAGAAGGCCCTCAATATTTTCCTGAAGATATGATTACAGATCAACCAGAACGTTTTATTATATCTGAAATAATAAGGGAAAAAGCACTCTTAAATTTAGATGAAGAGGTTCCCCATGGAATATATGTAGAAATAGATGCTGTAAAAGAAAGAGCTAACAAAAACATTATAGATGTATTTGCTAATATATATTGTGAAAAAGAATCCCATAAGGGTATAGTAATTGGGAAGAACGGAGCAAAATTAAAAGAAATTGGACAAAGAGCAAGAGAAGATATAGAAGCATTGATGGATACTAAGATAAATCTTCAGCTTTGGGTTAAGGTAGAGAAAAACTGGAGAGAACGTGACAATAAAGTAAAATACTTTGGATATAAATAATTAGGGTAAAGATATGTTAAAAACTGAAGGAATAGTACTCAAAGAAATGAGATACAAGGATACATCTAAAATATTAAATGTATATACAAATAGATATGGTAAAATTACGATTTTAGCAAGAGGAGCATATAAACCCAGATCTAGAATAATAGCTAATACACAACCATTTTCTTATAATGAATATCAGCTATATAGAGGTAAGAGTTTCTTTTACCTTAATCAGGGAGATATAATCGACTCTTTTTATTCCATTAGAGAAAATATGGAGAGAATAACATTAGGTTCCTATATGCTAGAGCTAGTTGATAAATCAATACCAGAAGAACAAGAAAACCTAAAACTCTTTATGCTCTTTAAAAAAGGGTTAGAAGTTCTCAGCACTTTAGATAAAGATTATCTAAAATTTATCTTAGCATACGAGCTGAAATTTATATCTTTTTTAGGATATAAACCATATTTAGACAGATGTGTAATATGTGGAAATACAGATTTAAAAAAAATTAAGTTTAGCATATTAGAGGGTGGAATAGTTTGTTCTAATTGTATTGATATGAGTTCCAACAGTACCTATATAAATACAGCTATGGTTAAAATAATGTATGATTTATTATATACACCTTTAGAAAAAGCTGGAGAAATAATAGCTGCAAAAGAATCATTGCTTAAATTGCATGATATCATAGTAGAATATATATTATATAACATAGATAGAAAAATGTTTAATTCACTAAATCTAATGAAATATCTAATATAGTATAATATATTTAAGTACTATATACTTGACAAAAAAATCAAATTTTGCTAAATTATAATTCACAGATAAAATGTATTAACATACGATGATGAAGAAAAAATCATATGTAATTATTAAAGAGAGTCTAGAATGGTGAGAGCTGGATATAATTATTATAGATGAAAGGCACTTCGGAGTATACTTTATTAAGCGAATACCTTGTAATAAGGTATTAAATAGGGTGGAACCGCGGAAGTAACCTTTCGTCCCTATAGGGATGTAGAGGTTTTTTTGTTTCCACAAATTGTATAATAGGGAGGTTTTTATATGTATTTTCAGGATTTAATGCTGAAATTACTAGATTATTGGGGAAGTAAAGGATGCACTATATTAGAACCTTATGATACGGAAAAAGGTGCTGGAACTATGAGTCCACATACTTTTCTAAGGTCCCTTGGACCAGAACCATGGAAGGTAGTATATATAGAGCCTTCAAGAAGACCTGCAGATGCTAGATATGGGCAAAATCCAAATCGTGTTTATCAACATCACCAACTTCAAGTTATTCTTAAACCTTCGCCAGATGAAGTTCAAGAAATGTACTTGGATAGTTTAAGGGCAATAGGTATAGACCCTTTAAAACATGATATCAGATTTGTTGAGGATAATTGGGAAGCACCAACTCTGGGCGCCTGGGGCTTAGGATGGGAAGTATGGTTAGATGGTATGGAAATTACACAGTTTACATATTTCCAACAAGTGGGTAGCATTAACTGTGAACTGGAGTCTGCAGAACTAACCTATGGATTAGAAAGAATAGCAATGTATCTACAAGATGTAGATAATATATTTGATATAAAATGGAACAAGAATTTGACCTATGGGGACATCTTTAATAAAGCTGAATATGAGCATTCAGTTTATAGTTTTGAGAGGGCAGATGTTAATGTTCTTAAGGGATTATTCAACACTTATGAAGAAGAAGCAAAAAAAACACTAGAGGATGATCTTGTGCTACCAAGCTATGATTATGTACTTAAGTGTTCTCATACATTTAATGTACTAGACGCAAGGGGTGCCATATCCGTATCTGAGAGGACAAATTATATAGGAAGAGTAAGAAATTTAGCTAGGTTGGTAGCATCAAAATATATTGAGCAAAGAAAAGAAATGGGATATCCTCTAATAAAAAAGGAGGGTTATGATAATGAGTAAATGTTATTTACTTGAAATAGGTGTAGAAGAACTTCCAGCAAGGCTTGTTGGGGATGCTCTAGAACAATTGAAATCCAATACTAAGGATTTAATGAAAGAAGAAAGAATTTGTTATGAAAATATAAAGCTATATTCCACACCAAGAAGATTAACCTTAATAATTGAAGGCTTAGAAGATATACAACAAAATTTGAAGGAAAAAGTAAAGGGACCTACTAAAAGAATTGCTTTTGATCAAGATGACAATCCTACTAAGGCATTATTAGGGTTTATGAGAGGGCAAGGAATAGATATAGCATCCATTTATGTAGAAGTATTTAATGAGGAAGAATATGTATATGCAGATGTTGTAAAAGAAGGGAAAACCATAGAGCATATATTAAGTGAAAATATGCCTAATATTATCAAATCAATTAATTTTCCTAAGTCCATGAGATGGGGCGGGAAAAACATTAAATTTGCAAGACCTATTAGATGGTTAATTTCATTATTAGATGATAAAGTAGTACCATTTGATTTAGAAGGTATTGAAGCATCTAACATTACCAAAGGCCATAGATTTTTAGGAAGTAGTAGTATAGAGATATATAATGTAAATGAATATATGGATAAATTGAGAGAGAATTATGTAATAGTAGATCAAGAAGAGAGAAAAGAGATTATAAAATATGGCTCAGAAAGACTTGCCAAGGAAAAAGGCGGGAATTTACTTCAGGATGATAATCTTTTAGATGAGGTAACTAATATAGTTGAATATCCTACTCCAATCATTGGTAAGATTAAAGAAGAATATCTATCTTTACCAGTAGATGTGGTTGTTACGCCTATGAAAGAACATTTAAGATTTTTCCCTGTCCTAGATGATAAAAAAAGACTTTTACCATACTTTATCACTGTAAGAAACGGAAATGAAGATTTTATAGAAGTCGTTATAAAAGGAAATGAAAAAGTTCTAGGTGCTAGATTAGAAGATGCAAAGTTTTTCTTTAAGGATGATATAAAAAAACCATTAGAGTCCTATGTAATGGACTTAAAGAACATAGTGTTTCAAGAGAAATTAGGATCTTTATTTGATAAAACTAAGAGAGTACAAAAATTAGCGTATAAAATTGGTGGTTATCTTGAAGTTGGAGAAGAGACTGAGAAAAACATTGAGAGAGCTGGATATTTAGCTAAAGCAGATTTAGTTACAAAAATGGTTAGTGAATTTACAGAGCTACAGGGTAAAATAGGGATGGAATATGCAAAGGCATCTGATGAAAATGAAATAGTAAGCTTAGCTATATTTGAGCAATATTTACCAAGATTTGCTGGAGATGAACTTCCAACTACAACCGCTGGTTCTGTTCTTAGTATTGCTGATAAAATAGATACTATTGCAGGATTATTCGCTATTAATATTCATCCAACAGGATCTCAGGATCCATTTGGCTTGAGAAGGCAAGCTTTGGGTATTATTAATATAATACTTGATAAAAAGCTTGATTTATCAATTAATGAAATTGTAGAAACAGCTCTATATATGTATGTAGATGTAAATGGCTTAGCATTTGATTATAACAAAGTTAAAGATGAGATTATGGATTTCTTTATTGGACGAATAAGAAATATGTTCATGGATATTGGAATTAGATATGATATTGTAGATGCTGTATTAGGCACCAATGTGGATAATATCTATGACATGAAAATTAGAGCCAATAAATTAAACGAATGGCTTAAAAAAGAAGAATCTTCAGAAATATTATCAGCATTTAATAGGGTTTCCAATTTAGCAGAGAAAACAACATCATCTGAAGTGTTTAGAGATCTGTTAACTGAAGATGAAATTGAACTATATGAAAGCTTTAACAATGTTGAAGATAAAATTAGGAGTTCAATTGAGAAGAAAGAATATGATAAAGCATTAGATTATTTAGTCACATTAAAAGGGCCAATAGATAATTTCTTTAACCTAGTTATGGTAATGGTAGATGATGAAAAAATAAGAAACAATAGACTTGGTTTATTGAAAAAGATATATGATTCTATGATGCAAATCTGTGATTTATCTAAGATAGTAAATAAATAGGATTCAATATGTGTTCATAAATGTTCTTAGGGGGGTGAAGTCCATTCTTCAATTAAGTGAGAGACAAGAAAAGATTATTGATATAGTTAAGAGAAGTCAGCCTATTACATCAGAGTCTATCGCGTCTGAATTAAACCTAACAAGATCAACCCTAAGGCCAGATTTGGCTATATTAACTATGTCCGGAATATTAGATGCAAGGCCTAAAGTGGGATATTTCTATACTGGGAAGACAAGCCTATCTTACATTTCAGAAGAGATAAAAAGTATTAAGGTATCAGATGTAAAGTCAGTACCAGTGGTAGCAGATGAATCTACATTTTTATATGATGCAATTGTACTAATGTTTTTGGAAGATGTAGGTTCAGTTTATGTAACAAATAATGGATACCTAGCGGGTGTTGTTTCAAGGAAGGATTTCTTAAGAAATTCCATAGGGGGTATGGACTTAAACAAGGCACCCATAGGAATGATAATGACTAGAATGCCAAATATAATCTATGTTGAAGCAGACGATAGCGTATTAACTGCAGCAATAAAACTAATAGAACATGAAATAGATAGTTTACCAGTAGTAGAAGAAGTAGCTACTACTACTGAAAAAAACTATAAAGTGGTAGGTAGGATTACAAAGACTACTATAACAAGACTATTTGTGGAACTTGGCAAAAATGATTGAAGGGGGTAAATTTGTGGATAATAGCTTAACTATTTATGTATTATCAGACTCTATAGGAGAGACGGGAGAATTACTATCTCGTGCAGCTTTAAGCCAATTTAATTCAGGCAAATATGAAGTTAAAAGATTCCCTTTTATTACTGCTGAGGACCAAATAATTGAAATGTTTGAAGAAGCTAAAAATCAGCAGAGTGTAGTGGTTTATACCTTAGTAATAGAAAGTTTGAAGAACTTTATTATATCCAAAGGATTGGAACTAAATATTCCTACTGTTGATTTAATGACTCCTACTCTTGATGCTATTGAATCTGTACTTGGATATCAACCTAAAAGAGAATCCGGATTAATTAGGAAATTAGATGAGAATTATTTTAGAAAGGTAGAAGCTGTTGAATTCGCTGTAAAATATGATGATGGAAAGGATTCAAGAGGAATAAAGAAATCAGATATTGTTCTAGTAGGCATCTCAAGAACTTCTAAAACTCCCTTGAGTATGTATTTAGCTCACAAGAATTTTAAAGTAGCAAATGTACCTTTGGTCCCTGAAGTTCCTGCACCTGTTGAATTATTTCAAAAGGACAACAGAAGAATAATAGGTCTAGTTGCAGATCCAATGAAATTAAATGAGATAAGACAGGAAAGGCTAAAAGCTTTAGGGCTAGATGATAATGCAAGCTATGCAAACCTAGAGAGAATAAACTTAGAGTTAGAATATTCTAAAGAAATAATGGAAAAACTTGGATGCATAGTAATAAATGTATCACATAAAGCTATTGAAGAAACAGCAGCTATTGTTATTGAACATATGAAAAAAAACCTTGGTGATAAAATCATTGAATAGAAGTGGTGCTTTTGCACTTCTTTTTTTCTGTATAATATTTTAAATAATTCACGTTAAAAGAAGGATTATTGAAACTTATGTTGTATATATATAATATAGGAATTTATTATGAAAATAAGGGGTATATATATGAATATAAGAATTAGAACTGAAAAGACAGAAGAAGATTTTTTATCTCAATATGCAAAGCTAAGTAAAGATTCTCAAGGTAGAAAGGATTTTGAAGAGAAATGCACCATAAGGACTGATTTTCAAAGAGATAGAGACAGGATAATACATTCTAAATCCTTTAGACGACTTAAGCATAAGACACAGGTCTTTATTGCTCCAGAAGGAGATCATTTCAGGACAAGACTTACTCACACTTTGGAAGTTTCTCAAATAGGTAGAACAATAGGGAGATCACTTCAACTAAATGAAGACTTAATCGAGGCAATATCATTAGGACACGACTTAGGACATACTCCCTTCGGTCATACTGGTGAGAGAGTATTAAATCAATTGCATCCTAAAGGATTTAGGCATAATGAACAATCAGTAAGAATAGTAGACTTTTTAGAACATAAAGATAATAAGATAGGATTAAATTTAACATACGAAGTTAGAGATGGTATAAGAAACCATTCTGGAAGCACTAAATCTCAGACTTTAGAAGGACAAGTAGTAAAATTTGCAGATAGGATAGCATATATTAATCATGATATTGACGATGCTATAAGAGCTGGAGTTATAGAAAAAGATACTTTACCCATAGAATGTATAGAAATTTTGGGAAACACCCATGGAGAAAGAATAAATACCATGATTTTAGACATAATTAAAAATAGTATGGGGAAAAATAGTGTATCCATGAGCCCAAGGATTGCAAATGTCACAAATGCTTTAAGGGATTATATGTTTGAAAATGTATATTTAAATAAAAATGCGAAATCTGAGGAGTCTAAAGCAGAATATGTTTTAGAACAACTTTATAGATATTATTTAAAAAATATAAACTTCCTACCTGAAGAACATTTAAAAATCTATAAGAATATGGATTGTGAGATAGAAGATATTATTTGTGACTATCTAGCTGGTACAACTGATAGATATGTTGTTAATTTATTTAATAATATTTTCATACCAAAACCATGGCAAAAATATTAATATCAAAAAATATTGAAAAAAAAGAAGGAATTTTGATATTTATGTCGAATATATCTTATAGTATCAAAATATTAATAGTTTATGGTAGGTGAGATACTAGGTGATAATATGACGTTATTTATTAATGATGAGACAATTGAAAAGGTTCGAGATACTTTGGACATAGTTAATGTTATTTCAGATTATATTTCTTTAAAAAAGTCAGGCTCGAATTATGTAGGACTTTGTCCTTTCCATAATGAAAAAACACCTTCTTTCACAGTATCTGAACAGAAGCAATATTTTCATTGTTTTGGATGTGGAGAAGGTGGAGATGCTGTGACTTTTATAATGAAAAGGGAAAATTTAGGATTCCCTGAGGCAATAAAGTATTTAGCAGATAAGATGGGAATTGCCATAGAAGAAATAGAGCCAAAAAATGATAAGATATCTCAAGAAAGAAATAGGGGATATGAGATAAACAAAGAGGCTGCTAGGTTTTTTTATAGCAATTTGACAAAAAATAAAAATGCCTTAAATTACTTATATAAAAGAAATATTCCAGATAAAATAATAAAGCAATTTGGATTAGGTTATTCTTTAGATAAATGGGATGCTTTATATAATCATCTCAAGACAAAAGGATATCGAAGTGAGGAAATTGAAAAACTAGGATTGATTGGCAAGAAATCCAGTAGTGAAGGATATTTTGATAAGTTTAGGGACAGAATAATTTTTCCAATTATTGATGTAAAAGGAAGAGTAATAGGTTTTGGCGGAAGAGTATTCAATAATACAATGCCAAAATACTTAAATTCTAAAGAAACTTTAGTTTTCAATAAGGGAACTAATCTTTATGGTTTGAATTTATTAAACAAATTTTCAGATAGAAAAAGAATAGTATTAGTTGAAGGATATATTGATGTAATTTCATTATTTAGTAAAGGTATTAATTATGCAGTTGCAAGCCTAGGTACAGCATTAACAGACAAGCAAGCAAAGCTTTTGAAAAGATATGGTGAAAATATTTATATTTGTTATGATACTGATCAGGCTGGGATAAATGCTACAAACAAGGCAATACAAATGTTGTTAAATGAAGATGTAGATCCTAAAATCATATTACTAGGAGATTATAAGGACCCTGATGATTTCTTAAAAGAGAATAGCCTAAGTGATTTTGAAACTAAATTAAATGAAGCCCTAAATCATATCGACTATAGAATTTATATTAACAAGCAAAAGTATAATTTAAGTGAAGCAGAAGGAAAAATTAAATTTACTATAGAGATAGCTAAGATAATAAAGACCTTAAAAAGTCCCATAGAAAAGGATGTTTATATTAATAAGATATCAAAAGATATGAATATATCAAAAGAAGCAATACAGAAAGAGATTTTTGGCAATACTATAAGAATTCCAAGTAATAATAATTTTAAAGAAAGACAATTAATATCTCCTATTAAAACATTTTTACCATCAGGTAGTCTTACTGCGGAGATTGATTTAATAAAGTTGATGATTTTTGATAAGGATTATTTTGAAATTATAAGCAAAGAAGTTTCCTTAGAGGAATTTGAGAATCATGAATGTAGAGAACTTTTAAAGATTATAAAGGAATTATATGAGGAAGATGAAACAATAGATGAAGATTTTCTATATAAAAAAGTAAAGGAAGTGTCCGATATTAACAATCAATTAATAGATAGGGTCTCTGAAAGGCGTATCAATTTTCTCCCAGAAAATATTGAACAGATGATAAGAGATTTAATAAGCAAATTAAAGATTAGTAAATTAGAATCTAAAAGAAACACTGTTAAAAAAGAAATAGAAGTACTGGAAATGAAAGATAATAGAAACTCTGATGAAGAGGATGAATTTCTTAAACTGTGCATTGAACTAATTAATTTGAATAAAGAACTAAACCTCATTAGACATGAGGAAGGGAGGTAAAATACAATGGCAGAAAACAATAAGGACAATGATAAAGTAAAAAAGTCAAAAGTTGAAGCAGTTAAGAAATTGATCACTAAGGGAAAAAAAGAAGGTGTACTCACTTATACTGAAATAATAGATGGGTTAGAAGAGATTAATCTTGATACAGAGCAAATAGAAGAAGTATATCAAAATCTTGAAGATATGGGAATAGAAGTTATTGGTGATAAAGAAGAGGACATATTATTAGAAAAAGATGATATTGATAAGGATGATACTGAAGAAGAGGATATTAAAGAAGATTTATCAGTACCAAAAGGTATTAATGTGGATGACCCAGTTAGAATGTATCTAAAAGAAATTGGGAAAATACCTTTGTTAACAGGTAATGAAGAAATTGAATTAGCCCAAAGAATGCAAGATGGAGATGAGATGGCTAAAAGAGAGCTAGCAGAGGCTAACCTTAGGCTTGTAGTGAGCATTGCCAAGAGATATGTGGGCAGAGGTATGCTTTTCCTAGATTTAATTCAGGAAGGCAATTTAGGACTTATGAAGGCAGTAGAGAAATTTGACTATAAAAAAGGTTTTAAATTTTCTACCTATGCGACATGGTGGATTCGTCAAGCTATTACAAGAGCCATTGCAGATCAAGCTAGAACTATTAGAATTCCAGTTCATATGGTGGAAACAATAAATAAATTAGTTAGGGTACAAAGGCAATTGGTTCAATCTTTGGGAAGAGACCCTAGTCCTGAGGAAATTGGTAATGAAATGGGTATGGAAGTAGAAAGAGTTAGAGAAATAATGAAAATAGCACAGGAACCAGTTTCTTTAGAGACTCCGATAGGAGAAGAAGAAGATAGTCATCTAGGTGACTTTATACCAGATGATGAAGTACTAGCCCCTGCAGAAGCAGCCACATTTACCATGTTGAGAGAACAATTAATTGATGTATTAGATACATTAACTCCTAGGGAACAAAAAGTACTTAGACTTAGATTTGGATTAGATGATGGTAGAGCTAGAACACTTGAAGAAGTGGGAAAGGAATTTGAAGTTACAAGAGAGAGGATTAGGCAAATTGAGGCTAAAGCCCTAAGAAAATTGCGTCATCCAAGTAGATCTAAAAAACTTAAGGATTTTCTAGAATAAAAAGATTCGCTTTTATGCGAATCTTTATTATACTATTGATACAATTTGTAATTTGTAGAGAGGAAGAAGAAAGATGAAATTATCTAATAGAATGATGTCAATAGCAAGACTAGTGCCCAATAATTCCATAGTGGGTGATATAGGGACAGACCATGGCTTTGTTCCAGCATATTTAATAGAAAATAATATATCAAAAAAGGTTATAGGAACCGATATATCCAAAGGTTCTCTAGATAAAATAATAGAATATGTTAAAGAATTAGGTTTTGAAGATAGAATAGATACTAGACTAGGAGATGGATTAGAAGTAATAAAACCTTATGAAGTAGATACTGTAATAATTGCAGGAATGGGTGGATTGTTAATTAGAGATATACTAGAAAAAAGCAAGAAAGTGTCTGACTCCATAATTAACTTTATACTACAGCCTATGGTTGCAACAAAAGAATTAAGAGAGTATCTTATTAGCAACAACTTTGAAATAATAAAAGAAGAATTAATAAAAGAGGATAATAAATACTATGAATTAATTTATGCAAAAAAGGGTAAGTCTTTTGTTGAGAAAGAGATTTACTATGAAATTAGTCCAATATTAATATCAGATAAGCATCCATTATTAAGGGAGTTTATTGAATTTAAGATAAATTCATCTGAGAATATTAAGGAAGAGTTACAAGGGATAGATACTGAGAAGTCAAAAGAAAGATACATGGAGTTAGCTAATTTGATAAAAGAATATAAGGAGGTGTTAGAATATATTGAGAGCTAAAGATATAATTCAGTTCATGAATATGTGGGCACCACCAAATCTAATTGAAGATTGGGACAATACTGGGTTCCAAATAGGTGAAGAAGAAAAAGAGATAAATAGGATATTGATTGCTTTAGATCTTGATAATGATGTATACAAATATGCCAATGAAAAAAAATTCGATATGATAATTACCCATCATCCCTTAATATTTAAGCCTATTAGTACTATAACTACATCAATGGCAAAGGAAAGACTTATATACAATTTAATAAAAAGTGGGATAGTTGTATTTAATGCTCATACAAACTTAGATCAAGCTCAGGGAGGAGTCAGTGATGAGTTAGCCAGATTGTTGGAACTTAAAGATTGTGTACCACTAATAAAAAATGAATTAAAGGGATTTCAATCAGAATACGGCTATGGAAAAGTAGGAGACATTGAAGAAATAGACCTATACAAATATTTGGATTTTGTTAAAGAAAAATTAGATATAAGCCACTTAGTCATATATGGAGAACAGGACAAAAGAGTGAAAAGGGTAGCTGTATGTGGAGGTAGCGGTGCAGATTTCATACAAAATGCTCACGAGGAAAATGCCTGTATCTATATAACAGGAGATATTAAATATCATGATGCTCAGCTAGGAAATGAACTAAACCTCACTATCATAGATGCAGGGCATTATCATACAGAAAAGGCTATATTACCAGTTATAAAGGAATATATAGAGAAGAAAAGTAATGATAATCTATGTATTGAGATATGGGATAACCCTAGTCCAATATATAAATTATATTAATCTAAGAGGGGTGAAGAGATGGAACAACTAGATCTACTATGGAATTTAGAGATACACCATAATTCACTGGAAGCTTACAAGAAAAAATTATCTAATTTACAAAATTCATCATCCATTATGGATACAGAAAAAGAGATAATGGATATAGATAAAAGATCGGATAAGATTAAGCTTAATCAAGGAGAAGGTAAAAAAAGGCTTATAGAATCAAATCGAATGCTAAAAGAATATAACTACAAGATTGAAGAAGTAGAAAAGAATCTATATGATGGAAGTACTAGCAATCCAAAGCAACTAGAATATTTAAGTGAGGAAAAAGATAAGTTAAAGGAAATAATAAATGAAACAGAAATTGGGATATTGGAGTTCATGGATGATATGGAGAGTCTGGATGAAGAAATAATAGAGCTAGACAAGAGATTAAAATCTATGAAAGATAATAATCTTCAATTAAAAAGAGAATACGAGATTTTAGCAGATGATTTAAAAAACAATATTCAGATTGAAGTAGTCGAGATAAAATCAATAGAAGAAAAAGTTGATGGAGTTATTTTGAATCAATATAAAGCAATAAGAAATAACAGGGGTACTGGTATTGTTCAAGTAAAGGGGCTAGTATGTGGTGGTTGTAATATGATGATACCTACATTTTTGGCTGATAAATTAAATAATAATAATGAAATAATATATTGTGAATCTTGTGGTAGAATATTATATAAGTAATAGAAAATATTAACTTTGCAAATGATGATAATTTATGGTATATTATAATCTGAATTACGAGTAAGTTGAGTGGTCGCGTGCGCTAGCGCATGAGGAAAGTCCGTGCTCCATAGGGCAGGATGCTGGATAACGTCCAGTGGGGGTGACCCTAAGGATAGTGCAACAGAGATATACCGCCTAGGCAACTAGGTAAGGGTGGAAAGGCGAGGTAAGAGCTCACCAGCGCTTAGGTGACTAAGTGGCTATGTAAACCCCATCTGGAGCAAGACCAAAAAGGAACACAAAAAGGTGGTAGCCCGCTGCCGTTCCAAAGGTAGGTCGCATGAACCTATTGGTAACAATAGGTCTAGATAGATGACCATTTAAACAGAACACGGCTTATAGATTTACTCGTAGTACATAAAAGAGAACATAACCTTTCTAGGTTATGTTTTTTTATGTGCTTCAGGGGCATTGTATAATGGCTTGCATTTTGGGATATAGAAAGATATGATTAAATAAAGAATTCAATGAGGTGATAAAATGGAGCACAGCATATTAGGTGAAGCTTATGAAAGTAGTAATGATAAAGAAACACGAAAAGCAATAGGACAATACTATACTCCAGGTTTTATCATTGAATATATTCTTGAAAATACAATGGGGAAAGCAGATATTGTAAAGAACCCATTTATTAGCATTATAGATATTTCCTGTGGAGCAGGATATTTTTTGATGATGGCTTATGATATTTTAAAAGAAAAGTTTGAGTTAAATATAGATAAATTAAGAGATGTATATAGAGATGATATCTATATAGTAGAAAAAAATGGACAGATATCAGAAGTATGTGGTAATAATTATTGGAAAGCTGAGAATATTCACTACCATATATTAACTCATTGTATATATGGAGCGGACAAAGATAATATGGGTGTAGAATTGACTAAAATAGGGCTTTTGGCAAAGAATCCAAATATTGAAATATGCCATGTTAATGTCCTAGAATGTGATAGTCTTATAAGATGGGAAGCAGAAAATATATTTCAGAAAGAATCTCAGGATAATAAAAGACTGATGGAATTTTGGAGCAAGAAATACGATTATGTAATTGGAAATCCTCCCTATATAGGACATAAACAATTGGACTTGCAATATAAGGAGTGGTTGCTTAAGGAATACGGAGATGTATTTAAAGACAAATCGGATATTTCATTTTGCTTTTTTAAGCGAATAAATGAAATCCTAACTCCAGATGGTATTTGCGGAATCATTACATCAAGATATTTTATGGAAAGTCCAACGGGTAGGCAATTGAGATCTTATTTACAAGGCAATGTACATTTCATAGAAATATTAGATTTTTATGGAGCAGAAGTATTTAAAGGAATTGGAGTTGCTACGGCTATATACATTTTTAAGAATAGCAAATTTGAAAATAATGATAATGAAATTCTTGTACATAAGTTATTAGATGATGGGTATCGCCTTGATAATTCACAGAGCTTGGGAGAAATTATAAAGAAGAATATTTTTGAAAGGTTTAAAATTAGTCAATCTAGTTTAGATATAAATAGATGGGTAATCATATCCAATGATAGTCTCAATATATATATTAAAATCCAAAGAAAAACTAAATATAGATTAGGAGATATAGCTAAATCATTTCAAGGAGTTATAACTGGTTGTGATAAAGCATTTATATTGACACAAGACATGATGATTGAATCTAATATTGAAAAGAATTTATTAAAAAAATGGGTTAAAAATAAAAATGTAAGAAGATATCAGATTGTGGATACAGATTTATATCTAATCTATTCAGATTTAATTCAAGGGGAAAATGATTATCCTTATAGTATAGGATTTATTAGAAATTATAGACAGCGATTGGAGAATAGAAGGGAATGTAAGAATGGAATAAGAAAATGGTATGAACTACAATGGGGTCGAGAGATGGAATTATTTGAGCAGCCTAAGATTCTATTTCCTTATAAGGCAGGTAGCAATAGATTTGCATTGGATTATAATAATGTCTATTGTAGTGCAGATGTATATTCAATAATCATAAAGAATGAATATAGAGATAAATTGTCACTAGAATATCTTGTAGGCTTACTTAATTCAAGTATATATGAATTCTATTTTAAGTTGTATGCAAAGAAAATAGGTAAAGGGATGTACGATTATTATCCTAATTCTGTTCTTGATATGATGATAATAACTGAGGATATAATTGATGATATAGAAGCTAGGGTAAGACAAATAATGGAGCTATTAGTCATAGTAGACAAGGATAAAGAGACAATAGATGAAAAGATAAACATACTAGAAAGAGAAATAGATGAGATTATTGCAGCTTACCTTGGAATAAACGAAAATGAGATAAACTATATAAAAGGAATTTTGAATAGATTCTAGTATTTACAGCGGTTTTGATATATAATGTATCTTGAAACTTGACTACAAGGAGGAAATAGACAAATGCAGGAATACATAACAACTGGAGTTTGCGCAAAGGATATTAAGTTTAATGTAGAGAATGGCATAGTAAAGAAAGTGTTTTTCAACGGAGGATGCAATGGAAATTTACAAGGCATCGCTAGTCTTGTTGAAGGCATGGAAGTGGACAAACTTATAGAGAAATTAGCTGGTATAAAGTGTGGCAATAAGGAAACTTCATGTCCAGATCAATTATCAAAAGCTTTAGCTAATTTTACAAGTAAATAAAAAAAGAAATAAGACTTCTGCCCAGTAAGAGGTCTTATTTCTTTATATAAGAGAGCGATTCTACAATTTAAGTAATAGTTTTTTAATAATTTTCTTTAAGTAATTTTTTATGTTTGTTATTTATATAAAAATATATCACAAAATTCAGCTGAAAATACAAGTATAGAAAAATATTATTCAAAACATCAAAGTCATAAGAATTAACTATAGATTTGTTGGTTAATCTCCATAAACAGTCAATAAGCTTTGTAATCATTTTGTAATAAATAGCTTGCACCATCTAATACAATAGAATATAATAATATATGTAATAAATTTATCTAAGGGAGTGTTCATATTGCACAATAGAAAACACAAACTGCCAGCTGTAATTCTTGGAATCTGCCTTGTAGCCTTAGTAGGATTCAAAGATACAGGTATATTTGTTAAAGACTACATTAGTATAAAAGATGATGGTACACAGGGAGAATTTATTAAACAAGAAAGCATTAATGTTATTAGGGAAAATGGAGATAACTATATAGTTGAAAAAGAAGGAAAGTCTTATCAAATACCTTTGGATGCTATGATAAGGACAACAAAAACAACTCAAAAATATAAGGTTATTAAGGAAGCAAGCATTTTAGACAAGCCTATGGGAATGAGCCTTAGATTATTAACTATAGGAGAAATCGTACAAGTGCTTAATTACGAAAATAATTATGGATTATTCAATACAGAAGATGGTTTGAACGGCTATATAGAATTAGACAATGTAGAGGTTATAGTTACTGAATCTATATCTTATGGTACTTCAAAAGTTGACAAAGTTATAAAAGATGATAAATCTTTTTATACTTTAGTTAAAGGTGAAGTTGTAGCTATAAAAGATTTTAAAGATGATATTTACATAATTATAGATGAAAATGGAAATGAATTTAAAGCAAATGAATCATATATAGATCTAAGGAAAACAAAAGATAAAACTACTAGATCTAATGTATCTAGAAGAGCATCTTCTGTCACTAGAGTTATTGAATCAGCATATAACGCATTAGGAAAGCCTTATGTTGGGGGTGGTACTGGAAGCAAAGGCTATGATTGTTCAGGGCTTACTTATTCAATATATTTAAATGAATTAGGTACAAAACTTAATAGAACTTCTCGAGATCAGGCCAAAAATGGTGTAGAAATACAAAAGGCTGATCTTATACCTGGTGATTTAGTGTTTTTCAGAACATCTGGAAAAGGTATTGGGCATGTAGGCTTGTATATTGGAGATAATAATATGATACATGCTTCTTCAGGTAGAAGACAGGTTATGATTTCCTCCTTAGATGAATCTTATTATAAAGCTAGATATGTAACTGCTAGAAGAATCATAAATAATTAATAAGTAATTATTTATGATTTGTAGACAAGCTATTAACCAATGTATTTGTAGGGATTAGTATAATGTTATATCCAAATTTTGTAGTTGAAATACTAGTTGTTGATAATTAAGTATCATGTTATACTTTAATTATATTATTAAAAATTTATCAATCAAATTAAAGGAGGATATCAAATGATTGCTTTATTTAAGCTTTCACCAATCTTATTGTTAGCTGGGCTTATGATGGTTAGCAATATTGAAGCATTTAGTTCTTTAGGAATATCATTAGACATTTTAGTTATTGCGCCTATAGCAACGGTCTATGCAGCAATAGTTGCAGCTATAACTGAGAAGTACAAACTCAATGATATTGTAGATGCTGCAGTAGAAAATGTTAAGGAAATGCAATTGGTATTTTTCATTCTTATGCTTGCTTATGCTATGGCAGAAGCATTTATGTCAACAGGAGTTGGCGCTGCAATTATTAATATGGCTTTAGGATTTGGTATTACAGCTAAAACTGTTGCTGTAACAGCATTTATTATTTCTTGTATATTATCAGTGGCTACTGGAACATCATGGGGTACATTTGCTGCCTGTGCACCTATTTTCTTATGGTTAAGCCATATAGTAGGTGGAGACCCTGTAATTACCCTTGGAGCAATAGCAGGTGGAGCATGTTTCGGAGACAATATTGGACTTATTTCAGATACTACTGTAGTAAGCTCTGGTATTCAAAAGGTAGAAGTTATACACAGAGTTAGACATCAAGGTGTTTGGTCAATAATGTGTTTAGTATTAGCAGCTATTTTATTTGTTGTAGTTAGTTTAGGTTTACCAGGTGAAGTTGGTAGTGCTGCTGATGCAATAGACCAAATTCCAGAAAGTGTATGGACTATATTATCAGAGGAAAGACCTGCTGCAGTAGATTTACTTAATCAGGTAAAAGAAGGCGTACCATTCTATATGATATTACCACTAATAATTGTTTTATTAGCAGCTATAAAGGGAATACCTACACTAGCTTGTCTAGGACTTGGACTTATTTTCTCATATGTTCTTGGTTTATTAGCAGGTACAGTAGAAAACACAACTGCATTCTTAGGAATTATTGAAACAGGTTTTTCAGATGCAGGTTCATGGGTAATAGTTATGATGATGTGGGTAGGAGCCTTTGGTGGTATAATGGCTAAGATGCATGCATTTAAACCACTTTCCACTTTAGTTTCCAAGATAGTAAGAAATGTAAGACAATTAATGTTTGCTAACGGTATTTTATCCATATTAGGTAATGCTGCCTTAGCAGATGAAATGGCTCAAATAGTTACTATCGGACCAATAATCAAGGATTTAACTGATGAAAATGTAGAGGCAAGTGAAGAGGATATGTATAAACTTCGTCTTAGAAATGCTACATTCTCAGATGCTCTTGGAGTATTTGGATCACAACTTATTCCATGGCATGTATATATTGGATTTTTTATAGGTATTGCTAATTCTATTTATCCAATACATCAATTTGTTGAGTTCGATATAATGAAGTATAACTATATGGCAATAGTTGCTGTAGTCTCAATATTGTTATTGACATTAACTGGTTGGGACAGATTTATTCCTCTATTCGGTTTGCCATCTGAACCAGATGTGCAATTAAAGAAAAATCTTAATAAAACTTCAAAAGCTAAGTAAATTAAAGCACCCAAATTTGGGTGCTTTTTTAAATGGTCTTGAAATTAAAGGTGATTATGTTATAATTTGAATTAAAGTTACTTTAGATAATTATGAAAGAGGTGTTGTTAAGTGGCAGAGATTTTAAAAGGTAATGTTGTAGCAGCTAGTATCAAAGAAAAAATGAAAAATGATATTGAAGAACTTTCTAAAACTGGTAAGGTACCTACATTAGGGATTGTTAGATTAGGAAATAATCCTGATGATATTTCATATGAAAAAAGCATAATAAAGAATTGTGATGCAATAGGTGTGAATTCAAAGGTTTTTGAAAAGAATCTAGACATGACAACGGAAGAACTAGTAGACTTTATGAATGAGTTAAATTTAGATGATACTATTTCAGGTGTACTTGTATTTAGACCATTACCAAAGCATATAGATGAAGCAAAGATAAGAGGAGCATTATCTCCTGCTAAGGATGTGGATTGTATGCATCCTTTAAATTTAGCCAAGGTATTTGAAGGGGACATGAGTGGATTTACGCCTTGTACTCCAAAGGCAGCTATGGAGATATTATTATATAACAATGTGGAATTAGAGGGGAAAAATGTAGTTGTTGTCAATAGATCAATGGTATTAGGGAAACCTTTAGCAATGATGCTATTAGAAAAGAATGCAACTGTGACCATCTGCCATTCTAGAACTAAAAACTTGCATGAAATAACATCTAAGGCTGATGTAGTTGTTACAGCTCTAGGTAAGGCTAAATTTTTTGATGCAAAATATTTTAATAAAAATTCAATTTGTATAGATGTAGGAGTTAGCTTAGATAGTGAAGGAAAATTAAGTGGTGATATTGACTATCCAGAAGTATCAGAAATGGTTTCTATGATTACACCTGTTCCAGGTGGAGTTGGAGCAGTAACTACATCACTTCTTCTTTCTCATGTAGTAGAAGCATGCAAAAGAATGTAAAGAAAAAGAGTCTTTTAGACTCTTTTTTTCATTTAATGACAAAAATAGTCATTATTCATTGAAGGAGAATCGCCTCTTTATATAGAATATATAAATAAGGAAAATAGACAGGAGGGGATTTTTTTGTATCTATCAGTAGAAAAATATAAAAATAACTTGTTAGTACAATTCAAAGGTGAGTTAGACCATCATACTACTGAAAATCTAAGGCAAAAGATAGATCAACAATATTTTGACCAAAGACTGAAAAATATTATTTTGGATTTAAGGGGTTTAACATTTATGGACAGTTCAGGTATTGGGCTTATTATGGGAAGATATAGAAATTGTATAGAAAAAAAAGGTACAGTTGCAATAATAAGTGATAATTCTTATGTAGATAAGATGCTTAATATGTCAGGGCTACTAAAGATAATCAAGGTTTATACAACAATTGAATCTGCAGCTGAAAATTTATAGAGGAGATGGAAAAATGGAGAATAATTATATGAAATTAGAATTTTTAAGCAAATCAAGTAATGAATCTTTTGCTAGAGTAGTCGTTGCTGCATTTGCATCTCAATTAGATCCTACTATCGAAGAATTATCAGATATAAAGACAGCAGTTTCTGAAGCTGTAACAAATGCAATAATACATGGATATGAATTTGGTGAAGGTTTGGTTTTCATTGAATCTAAGATTAGTGGAGATGAGATAGAAATAATCATAGAAGATAGGGGTAAAGGAATTACAGATATAGATCAAGCTAGAGAACCATTCTATACATCAAAGCCAAATCTAGAGAGATCAGGTATGGGATTTACTGTTATGGAAACTTTTATGGATAGCTTGGAAATAGAAAGCATAAAAGATAAAGGAACAATAGTTAGGATGACAAAAAGATTTAATAGCCTTTCAGATAAGGAGTAGATACTATGAGTATAAGTAGTGAAAGAAAGGCGTTATTATCCCATGAAGAAACAATGAAGCTTATTAAAGAAGCGCAAGAAGGTAGTAAGGAAGCAAAGGAGATGTTGGTATCATCTAATTTAGGATTAATTAGATCTGTATTGAAAGGATTTATGAATAGAGGATATGAGGTAGATGATTTGTTTCAGATAGGTAGTATAGGTTTACTTAAGGCAATAGATAAGTTTGATTCAAACTTTGATGTTAGATTTTCAACCTATGCAGTGCCTATGATAATTGGGGAGATAAAAAGATTTCTAAGGGATGATGGATTAATTAAAGTAAGTAGATCTCTTAAGCAAACTGCTGCAAGAACAAAGGGTGCAGAAGAGAGCCTATATAAAAAATTAGGAAGGGAGCCTACAATTCATGAAATATCTGAAGAAATTGGAATAGATAAGGAAGAAATTGTAATGGCCCTTGAAGCTTCATATAATCCAGAATATCTTTATGATATCGTACATCAAAATGATGGCTCACCTCTATATTTAATAGATAAAATTAGTAATGAGTCAGAGGATAGTAGAGATTTAGTGGATAATATAATATTAAAAGATATGTTAACAAAATTGAAACCAAGAGATAGGCAAGTAATTATTCTTAGATATTTTAAGGATAAAACTCAAACTGAGGTAGCCAATCAATTAGGTATTTCTCAGGTTCAGGTATCGAGAATTGAAAAAAAAATAATAGAAGAAATGAGAAAAAATTTAGCAAAGGCATAATATATGCCTTTTTTTTGTATTAAATTTTAATTATGGAAGATAATAATCTAAGTGGGGTGATTAAATGACATATCAGTTAAATTATAGAAGAATAATTATTATATTGCTTATTGGATTAATCGGAGTTGTTGGGCTTTTTTGGTATAAAGAGCAAACAACAAATAAGGTAATCCCTAAGAGAGCAAATTTTGTTGAAAGAAAAATAGAATGGAGCAAAATATATGGATAAAGACAAGGTATATATCTCTGTAAAAAAGAAAGCTTCTATTGATATTGAAAGTGATGTACTAGTTAAAGATCTAGGGGAAGTATTTTGTACGAGGGCGGAACTACAATTAGCAATTAGTAACATTGTTATTAAGAACAGGAATGGAGAGGAAGATTGGGATAATATTACTGCAATACAAATAGCGGAAAAGGTTTTAGGGAAATACTCTAATGTTGATTTAGATATGCTAGGAGAGCCAGAAATCTTATTGGAATATAAATCTCAAGAAACTAAAAAGACTTTCTTAGAGTTTGTTAAAATAACATTAATTTGTATAGTTTTATTCTTTGGTGCAGGTTTAGCCATTACAAATTTTCATGAAGATGTGAATACTAAGGCATCAATGGAAAAATTATATTTTACATTAACGGGTGAAAAAGAAGAGAATCCTTTGATTATGAATATACCTTATTCCATAGGGATAGGGGTGGGGGTAATTGTATTTTTCAACAGAATGATTAGTTCTAGCAAGAGAAGAAAAATGGAACCAGGCCCTATGGAGATAGAACTCTATCTTTATGACCAAAGTATGGAAACACAAATATCTAATGAAGTCAAAAAAAATAAAGAACTATAAACAGAGGTGTAATCATGGGTAAATACTTAATTCCAGTAATAGCAGCATTTGGGGGTGGCGTAACAGTTGGTAGTGCAGCAGCAGCATTTATTACTATACTACAAATAATGCCTAGGCTAATTAAGATTAGTGAGTCAAATGAATATATTAAAGTTTATCAATATATGATAATTGCTAGTTTTATTTTATTTACTATAATATACTTTTCAGATTTCCATCTAAGTTTAAGCAAACATACTACAATACCAATGGGCTTTGTCTGCGGAATATTCATAGGAATGGTATCGTCAGCACTTGCAGAGGTATTAAATGTAATACCAGTTTTATCAAAAAAGTTAAAAATAAAAGATAATTTGAAATACATTATATGGACCTTGATGCTAGGCAAGGTAGCTGGGTCCTTATACTTCTGGATATTTATAAAATAAGGAGATGTTATATATGGACAAAATGAATAAAAAGGATTATCAGAAATATGCAGAGAAGAAAGTTCCCAAACCTACATATTTGAAGAATATTTTACTAGCGTTTCTTGTAGGAGGAGGAATATGTACAGTTGGACAGCTTATATTAAATTGGTTAGCAAAAAGTGGATTTGATAATAAAGCTGCTGCAACTGCTACATCAATAATATTGATATTTTTAGGTGCTTCTCTGACTGGCTTAGGTGTATATGACAAAATTGGTAAAGTAGGTGGTGCAGGAGCAGCGATTCCAATTACTGGGTTTTCCAATGCTATGGTATCACCTGCCATGGAATTTAAGACAGAAGGCTTCATTTTTGGAGTTGCGTCTAAGATGTTTATTATAGCAGGACCTGTTTTAGTATATGGAGTAGGTAGTTCAGTAATAGTGGGAATATTATATTTATTATTTACGAAGGGGAGATAATATTATGGCAGTTAAAAGATTAGGTATGCAAACAGTAAAATTTAAGAATCCGCCTTCCATTTTAAGTACCTATACAATAGTAGGGCCAAAGGAAGGTGAAGGACCCTTAAAACAATATTTCGATATGATTTTAGAAGATGACAAATGGGGGCAAGAATCCTTTGAAAAATCTGAGGCAAAAATACAGGAAGAAGCCATAAAAAATGCAATATCAAATGGTGGATTAACTAATCAGGAAATAAATTACTTGATTTCAGGTGATTTACTAAATCAAATAATTTCTTCCACTTATACAGCTAGACAATTGAGTATACCTTATTTTGGACTATATGGTGCTTGTTCCACTATGACAGAATCATTGTCTTTAGGAGCCATGCTTGTGGATGGTGGGTTTGCAGACAATGTGGTATGCGCAACATCCAGCCATTTTAGTTCAGCAGAAAGGCAATTTAGATTTCCATTAGAATATGGGAATCAAAGAAACTTTTCAGCCCAATGGACTGTGACCGGTTCAGGTGCTACTATACTTACTTCATATGGTAGTGGACCATATATAACCTATGTTACTACTGGTAAAATAATTGATTTGGGAATAAAGGATGCAACTAATATGGGTGCAGCCATGGCTCCAGCAGCTGTTGATACATTGCTTACACATTTTAAAGATACAGGGTATTCTCCTTCTGATTATGATTTAATAGCTTCAGGTGATTTAGGTAGAGTAGGAAAGGCTATAGTGTTGGATTTAATGAAGAAGGAAGGCTATGATTTAAATGGCATATATACAGATTGTGGAGCAGAGATTTTCGATGGTGAGGCTCAAGACACCCATGCAGGGGGATCAGGGTGTGGATGTGCAGCAGTTGTATTAAATGGATATATATATAAGGAGATGATGAAGGGCACTTTTAAAAGAATACTCATTATGGCAACAGGAGCTCTTCATTCTACAATTATGACTCAGCAAGGGGAGTCTATCCCAGGAATAGCCCATGCAGTGACAATAGATAGAAATAAGAGTTAGGAGTGAAAGCAATGGAATATATTAGAGCTTTTGTAGTAGGAGGATTAATATGTGTAATAGGGCAAGTGATATTAGATAATACAAAATTAACACCAGCTCATATACTTGTCTCCTTTCTTACAGCGGGGGTCATTTTAGGCGGCATTGGGTTATATGAGCCAATTGTAAAATTTGCTGGAGCAGGTGCTACAGTTCCAATTAGTGGTTTTGGTAATTCACTAGCCAAGGGAGCCATAGAGGCAGTAAAAGCAAAGGGTATAATAGGTGCCTTTACAGGAGGACTAGAAGCAACAGCTGGAGGTGTTGCAGCAGCTATTTTATTTGGTTATATTATGGCATTAATTTCTAGCCCAAAAACGAAAAACTAAGGTTTAACCTTAGTTTCCGTTTCTATTTCCATTATTATCATTATTGTTACTATCATCATCATCGTTATCCCAGTCCCAATCCCAGTCCCATGGGAATGAAGGTAAAAATTCTTCTTCAAGAGGATCTGGTACTATGGTGTTTTCATTATGTTCATCACAGATTTCTGTAGGAGCTGTATATTGAAAATCTGTTGGTACAATGCCATTATGTTCACTTGGATTATAAGGTGGTGTACGCTCGATAAACACTTTTGTTTCTAGATTTTCTGTAGGGCAATATTCATTGGCGATTTTTCCATTAGTTTTATCAACAATTACTTCTACATGAACATCGCAATATTCTTTAGGCTCAGTTCCTTTTACAAACATCTCTGATCTTACTGTAGATCCACGAGGATCAAGAGTACAAAGTTCTGTTGGTAGCTTTCCAGATTGAGTACATACATTAACCGATACAATATTATCAGGTTTATTGAATGAAGTTTTGCTTTCTAGACCTTCATGCATTTTAGTCATTATATGTTGCCATAACTGGGCAGCTGTTCCACTACTATTAGTAAGAGTAATTTTAGGAGAATCATTTCCTATCCAAACACTAGTAGCATAATATGGTGTAAATCCTACAAACCAAATATCAGCTTGATTTTGTGTTGTACCAGTTTTACCTGCTACTGCCATGTCAGATATTTTTGCTCTTCCTGCTATACCATTAGATACTGTTGTCCTTAGTATGTCTGACATTATATAAGCAACCTGAGGGGATACAACAATGTTTTCGTTTGGTATATTATCGATTAAAACATTACCATTTTTATCTAAAATCTTTGTAAATGCTATAGGTTCTATATATACTCCACCATTTGCTATTGCACCATAAGCTGCAGTTATTTCTAATGGTGTTAGACCAGAAGTCATTCCACCTAAGCCTAATGCTGCTAAAGTTTCATCATTAGTAACTCTATTTTCTTTAGCTGTAACAAAGCTATCATTATCAGGATCAGTTTTGCTAATTATTCCTAGTTTTTCAAGATAAGCCATAGAAGTACTGACACCAACTGATTCTACCATTTTAACAGAGTTTACATTAACTGATTGTTCTACAGATCGTCTAAGGGTATGGATACCCCTATATCTATCTTTATACCAGTTTTTAGGCCATAAGTCACCATTCACATAGAAGGGAATGTCATCTATAATTGATGCAGCATTATAACCATTATCTAAGGCCGGTAAATAAGCCGCAATAGGTTTCATAGCAGAACCAGGTTGTCTTTGAGAAGCAGTAGCCCTATTTAATATCCTTGCTCCTTCAATATCCCTACCACCAACTAAAGCTTTAATTTGACCTGTCCAATAGTCTAATACTACAGTTGCAGATTGTGGTTGAACAACACCATCCTGCGACCTAAAAAAGTACTTATCATTGATTAATAAATTTTCATTCTCATCAATTTTATAGAAGTCTTTATTTTCACTTAAGTATGAGCTACTAATTGTAATTTCTTTAGTATCAGATATACTAAACTTATTTTCAGGTAAGACAATAGAACCAACAGTATGGGTAACAAGATTTTTGTTATCATCTACACGATAATAGTCAGCTACATCTATATGTTTAGGATAAGGTGATAATTTTTTATTTTTGATATATAGATTACCATCAGTGATTTCATAGCTTCCTTTTTCTAGCTTTAGATTAAAATCTTCATCAAATAAGTTATCACGATGATAAAAAATAATATTATTCTTATCGTCTAATATATTATTAGCTTTACTTAGTCGCCAATCTACTAAAACAGGACCTTTTATCTTTTCTGTATTACCTATTAATATCTCAGTAAAATTATTATATACATCTTCTAATAGTTTTTGTTGCTTAACATCCATAGTTGAATAAATAGTAAGTCCACCTGTTAATAGCTCATCCTGAGCTTCTTCTTTAGTATATCCTAACCTTTCTACCAATGCTTCCACTGTTTGAGTCTTTACATAATCAGTGAAATAGGAAGATATACCTTCAATTTTCTTTTGGCCTGGTTGTAGATTGTTTTTAATACTTTCATTTAATGCAGTTTCATATTCAGACTCAGTGATTTTTCCTACTTTAAGCATTTGTTTTAATACAAGTTTCTGTCTATTTACAGCCTCTTCATTATATACAGCAATATATTTTTGTCCTAAAATTTCTAGTCTTCCAACCTCAAAATGTTTTGTACTATCGAAGTTTTCAGGGCTAACAGTTTTATAAGGAGCAAACTTAGTTGGTGACTTGACTATTCCTGCGAACAATGCAGCTTCAGCAATACTAAGATCCTCTACATTCTTAGAGAAATAAGTTTGTGAACCTTCTTGTACACCATAGGCACCCTGTCCTAAATTAACCCTGTTTAAGTATGCCTCTAGTATTTGATCCTTTGTAAGTAATTTTTCCATTTGAATCGCTAAATAAGCTTCTTTGATCTTTCTATCCCAATCTTTATCTCTTGTTAGATAGACATCCTTCATTAGCTGCTGGGTTATTGTACTAGCACCTCTAACTATTGTTCCAGCCTTTAAATTATCTATAGCAGAAGAAACTATTCCACGAGGGTCAACACCTATATGGGTTTCAAATCTTTCATCCTCAATTGCTATAAATGCATTTCTCAGATGTTTAGGCATTTGATTTAATTTTACAATTGTTCTAAACTCTAGGGTTTGAATTTTTTCAATCAATTCGCCATTTGCGTCAACTATTGTTGATGTCTGATCTAAGCTAGCAGTTACATCTGAAGGGTCAACCTCAGGTACATCCTTAAGAATAGATAGGACTGCTCCAACTACAACACCCCCAACAACTACAGATAGCATTAAAAATATAATTAAAAATATCTTTAAAGACTTTGATATAATCTGCCCAGTGGATTGCTTTTTTTCTTTCTTTTTCTTCCTTTTATCTTCATTATTATTTTGCATGATTTACCTCCTTAATTGAGAAAAGGCTATAACTTATTTATTATACCACAAAAAAATTAGAATGTTAATATTTCATAGAAGAAAGCTATTACAATATGGTTACAAAATACTAGAAATATATTTTAATAATTGTGTCCTAATTAGGAAGCTTAATACATTATATTAGATAAAATATTGAATTAGTGATATAATAAATAGAAGTAAAAAAATTCTAATGATCTATTGGTAGGTGATAAATTGAATCAAAAAGAGAAAGACATGGAAAGAGTACTAATTATAGGTGTAGAGCTAGACACAGATACCATTGACATTGAAAATTCATTAGATGAATTAGAAGAACTAGTGAGAGCAGCAGAAGGAATAGTTGTTTCAAGACTAATACAAAGAAAGGATTCTATTAATCCAGCTTTTTTTATAGGTAAAGGAAAGGCTGAGGAGATTAAAAACTATTGCGATGAGTTAGATATTTCAACAGTAGTTTTCAATGATGAATTATCTGGAGCACAACTTAGGAATTTAGAAAAAATAATTGATAGAAAGATTGTTGACAGAACGAATTTAATACTAGATATTTTTGCAAATCGTGCAGATTCAAGAGAAGGTAAATTACAAGTAAAGCTTGCCCAATTAAAATATCGACTTCCAAGATTAATAGGTTTTAGAGACTATTTATCTAGAACAGGGGGAGGTATTGGAACTAGAGGGCCTGGTGAACAAAAATTAGAAACGGATAGGAGACATATCTTAAGAGAAGTAGACAATATTGAAAAACAACTGAAAGAAGTGGAACAAAATAGAGATATTAAAAGAAGAAAAAGAGAAGATTCTAATCTTCCTATTGTTGCATTAGTTGGATATACCAATGCTGGGAAGTCTACATTACTAAATAAAATAATAGAATTAAGTGATGAATATGAAGAGTCAAAGCAAGTATTTGTAAAGGATATGCTTTTTGCTACATTGGACACATCATTAAGAAGAGCAAAGCTCCCTAATGGACAGGCGTTTTTATTAACGGATACAGTAGGATTTGTATCAAAATTGCCTACTAGGTTAGTTGAAGCATTTAAAGGAACTTTGGAAGAGGTAAAATATGCAGATTTATTGCTTCATGTTGTAGATGCTTCAAACAAGGATTTGGATATACAGATTAAAACTACTTACAATATATTAAAGGATTTAGATGTTTTAGATAAACCTATTATTACAGTATTTAACAAAATGGATAAAGTAGATATTCAAAATCTTTTCTATGATCATAAATATGTAGATAATAAAATATTTATATCAGCAGAAAATAGAGAGAATATAGATAAATTATTAGTGGATATAGAAGATTTACTGCCTCAGCAATATAAGGTGGTAACACTTAAGATACCTTATGACAAGCAAAGTATAGTCAATTATTTCATGGAAAATTATCAGGTTGGAAATATTGAATATATTGAAGATGGGTCTTTACTTTCACTTACGATAAATCATATAGATTTGCAAAAATATGGTGAATATATTATTTAATAATAGTATTTGATAAAAACATTCTATATAAAAGGAGTTGGTACTAATGATAATTAGAAATTGTGCTGGTGGAGTTGTATTTAACGATAAAAAGGTCTTTATCTTAAAAAATGACAAGAATGAATGGGTGTTACCAAAAGGAAAGATAAGAGAAGAACAACTTCCACCAGAAACTGCTGTCTACAGAGTAGAGTTTGAAGCAGGTATTGATAATCCAAAGATAGTATCATCAGCGGGAGAAACTGCTTATGAATTTTATTCATTTTCTAGGAATCAAGCAGTATGTAATAAAATCACATGGTATATAATGGAGTCTACTAATGAAGAGCATTTAATAAACAAAGATGAGGGCTTTTCAGAGGGTGGATTTTATCCAGTTGAACAAGCAGTTGATATGATTACTTATAGCCAAGATAAATCCCTTGTAAGATTATCCTATAATAGATATCTAGAATTCAAAGATTATCAACAAAGAGTAAACTTTGCTTAAATAATAAGGAGATTATATCTCCTTATTATTTTGAAAATGAGGGAAATAATTATGGATAAGATTTATAAGACAACATTTGCTTATGGTGAAGCTGAGACTATCATCAATAAATCTAGATTTATTGGTTATTCTATGCCTATAAAATCTGAGGAAGAAGCTCTAGAGTTTATAGATAAGATCAAAACAAAACATAGAGATGCAACTCACAATGTATATGCATATGTATTTGGTAAAGATAGCAATACTCAAAGATTTAGCGATGATGGAGAACCTTCAGGAACAGCAGGAATACCAGCTTTGGAAGTCATTAAAAAAGAGAATTTAAGAAATGTTGTAGTAGTCATTACAAGATATTTTGGTGGAACAAAACTTGGTGCAGGTGGACTCATTCGTGCTTATACTAAAGGAGCAAAGATAGGCTTAGACTCGGGAGTAATAGTTGATATGGTACTTCATGCCAAGATAAAGATTAGAGTTGATTATACTTTATATGGCAAAGTAGAACATTACCTTATGACAGAGGGTTATATAGTAGATGAATCAATATTTGATGAAGCTGTTAATATTTATGTATATATAGAAGATTCAAAGATAGATGAATTTATTAAAATTGTAACTGATTTAACAAATGGAAATTCTACATTTGAAAATATGGATGAAGAGTATATTCCTATTAAAGATGGTAAAAGACTATCCTAGTATGAGTTAAGAAGGGACTTTCGGGGTATAATTTTATAGGGGTGATATATATGGAAGATATGGCAAAAATAAAAGAAGAAATGCTTAGTAAAAAAGTATGGGTAGTAGTAGGCGTTACTGGTAAGAAAGATAGATTTGGTTATAAAATATGGAGAACATTGAAGGAATTTGATTATGAAACATATGGTGTAAGCCCAAACTATGAAGAACTTGAAGGGGATAAGATTTATCCTTCAGTTAAGGATTTGCCTAAAAAAGTTGATGTACTAGATATGGTTGTAGCTCCAAAGATAGCTATTCACATTCTGGATGAGGCAAAAGAAGCTGGGATTGAGTATATATGGTTCCAACCAGGCACATATAATGAGGAAGTTCTAAGTAAAGCAAGAGAACTTGAATTTAAAATACTTTATGATGATTGTGTTTATGCTACTTTAAGAAAAAGTCATTAAAGATAAAGAATAGGTCTGAACTATAGGCCTATTCTTTCTTTTTGAATAATTCAATAGCTCCTACAACTAATAGAAAAAATCCAAAGTATTTTCTTAGCTTTAATGGGTCAATTTTTAGAGCTATAAATGATCCTATTATAGCCCCACCTATACCTCCCAAGATAATTAATTTAGCAAATGAAAAATCAATATTACCCTTTTTATAATGGGTGATTAAGGCTACAATAGCAACAGGAAGGAATACCATTAGATTTACTCCTTGTGCTTTTTGTTGCTCTAGGCTATAAAATATTACTAAAGAGGGAATAAGGATAGTACCTCCACCTATGCCCATACCACTAATTATTCCTGATAAAAAACCAATTAATCCTAGAATCATTTCCATATCATCCTTATAGCAGTATAAACAATTACACTACCGAATATTTTCCTCAATATGTGAATAGGTATTTTATTTAAAATTTTTGCTCCAATATAAGACCCTATTACACCACCAAGTATTACAGGAATAACTACTTTAAAGGGAATAGAGTCCTTTGTAAAGTATATAATAGTACTTATAATGGATAAGGGTAGAATAATAGATATTGCAGTGGCATGGGCTTTGTAATCATTTACCCCTAATATAAAAACTAAGGCAGGCACTACAATAGTTCCGCCTCCTGATCCAAACAACCCATTTATTAATCCAGTTATTAAACCTATTGTTAATAATTTTAACTTATTTTTATCCATAGATTACTCCTTTATGTTATAATCATTATGATTAATCTCACCAATTCTAAAGAAGATATACATAAGATGATTTAAATAAAAACTACAGATAATTTTCAGGTAGTCATAGGAGGATTGTAAAAATGCAAAAGATAGATCTTGTATGTGATGAATTAGTAAACTGGTTACAAGAAAAAGTAAAAGAGGCAAATGCACAGGGCGTAGTTTTTGGATTAAGTGGAGGAATAGATTCAGCTGTTATCGCTGGCATAGCCAAAAGAGCATTTCCTCATGATTCTATAGGTATAATAATGCCATGTCATAGTGACCCAATAGATGAGGAGCATGGGGTTTTAGTGGCTGAAAAGTTAAATTTAAAAACTGATAAAGTTGATTTATCTAATTCCTTTGATGTACTGCTTGAATCCATGGCAGAAGAGAATAAGAACAAAATGGCTATATCAAATTTAAAGCCAAGACTTAGAATGATGACTCTATATTATTATGCTCAAAATAATAATTATTTAGTATTAGGGTCAAGCAATAAATCTGAATTAACAGTAGGATATTTTACTAAACATGGTGATAGTGGAGTTGATTTATTGCCTTTAGCTTCATTTGTGAAATCTGAAATCTATGAATTAGCAAGATTTTTGGAAATCCCAGAAATCATCATAGAAAAACCACCAACAGCAGGTCTATGGGCAAACCAAACTGATGAAAAAGAAATGGGATTTTCCTATGATGTATTGGATAAATATATAAAAACAGGTGAAGGCCCTGAAGAAATAGTAGGCAAAATTCAAAGGATGAATTCAATTAGTAAACACAAAAGAATTTATCCCCCAATCTTTGAATTGAAAATTTAATAAAGTAGATGAAATAAATATAATCTTGTGCTAAAATATATAAGGCAATACTATAAAGGGAGTGAAATTACATGGCAGGACATTCCAAATGGAATAATATTAAGAATAAAAAGGGTAAGGAAGATGCCAAAAGGGCAAAAATCTTTACAAAATTAGGTAGATATATTATGGTTGCATCAAAAGAAGGTGGAGCAGATCCAGACTACAACCCAGCATTAAAGGCAGCAATAGATAAAGCAAAGGCAGAAAACATGCCAAATGACAATATAGAAAGAGCAATTAAAAAAGGCTCAGGTGAATTAGGATCTGACAATTTCGAAGAGATAATATACGAAGGCTATGGACCATCAGGGATAGCTGTATTTGCACTTTGTTTGACTGACAATAGAAATAGAACAGCACCAGATGTTAGACATGCTTTTGATAAATGTGGCGGAAATCTAGGTCAATCAGGATCAGTAACATTTATGTTTGATAGAAAAGGTGTCATAGCAATAGAAAGAGCTGATTCAATTGATGAAGATGAACTAACTATGCAAGCTATTGAATTAGGAGCAGAAGACTTTATATCAGAGGATGAAGGCTTTGAAATAATCTCTACTCCAGAAGATTTTAATGCTGTTAGAGACGGTTTAGAAAAGGCAGGATATACCTTTGCTATGGCAGAGATAAGCTATATTCCACAAAACACAATAGAATTAACAGATGAAAAAGATATTAAAAACATGGAGAAATTAATAGATATGCTTGAAGACCATGACGATGTTCAAGAGGTGTATCACAACTGGGAGATGCCAGAGGAAGAGTAATCGAGGTGTCGACTCTAAATGCCCTTTTTATATGAATGAAAAAACATATGAGAAGGGTATTTCTAGTTTGCAAATACATATATAAGAGGGCTTATATATGAAGGGAGTTAGATATTTGACCAAATAATATATGTAGATTTGGAGAAAGAGGGGACGAATATGCTTGAATCAAACATAGGAGAATTAGCCGCACTAGCCACAGCTTTTTGCTGGTCATTAAGTGCTACATCATTTGAATTATCAGGAAAAAGGGTAGGGTCATTATCAGTAAATTACATTAGGCTTATTACAGGATTTATATTCATTAGTATATTTACTTTTTTTACTAGGGGATATTTTTTACCTATTGATGCAACAATAGAAAATTGGACATTTTTAAGTATATCTGGTTTAATAGGTTTTTTTATAGGTGATTTGTTTTTATTTCAATCCTATTTAGAGGTAGGTTCAAGAGTATCTATGTTAATAATGGCTACATCTCCGCCTATTACAGCATTACTTGGGTTTCTTATTTTTGGTGAGAAATTACGCACTATTAGTATCCTAGGAATGATAATAACTCTCTTAGGTATTGCAATAGTTATACTGAGCAAAAATCCTGAGGATAAAAAAATAAAAGTTGCACATTCATTAAAGGGACTTATCTATGCATTTTTAGGCTCTCTTGGACAATCAGTAGGTCTAATATTCAGTAAGATAGGTATGGGGGGATATAATCCCTTCGCAGCAACTCAGATACGTATAATAGCTGGATTTATCAGTTTTACAATATTGTTTATATATTTGAATAAATGGGATGATTTGAAATTAGCATTCAAGGATAGGAAAGCTATGTTTGGCATTACCATAGGTTCTATATTTGGTCCCTTTGTTGGAGTATCATTGTCCTTAATATCATTACAGCATATTTCAGCAGGAATATCATCTACCATTACATCAATAGTTCCTGTTACTATAATCCCAATATCAATACTAGTTTTTAAAGAGAAAATTAGACTAAAAGAAATATTAGGAGCTATAACAACTGTTGTTGGTGTAGCAGTATTATTTCTATTTTAAAAAGGTGGAGCAATTTAAAAGATGCAAAATGAACCATTCATTTTGCATCTTTTTCTTATGATGAGGAAAATGGATATTTAAGTGGTTAATGATAGAATATTATTATAATCTTCAATAGTGTCTATATCCATTAGGATCCCTGGATCATCAATATCCAATAAGAATATATTTTGTTTGTGTATAAAGTCCCTTAGGGTATTACAAGAAGTGTCTTCCATAAGTTCTTTAATCAGATAGGATTTCATTAGTAATGGATGACCTCTTTTTCCATTATAGATTGGAATAACAATGTCCTTATTTATATTCAGCATTTCATCATATGTTTTTTTCTTTATCAAAGGATAATCGCCTGGTATTAGAAAGAATCTTTCTTCTCTAATGTTCATTAGACCAGTTTTTACTGAGCTAAACATTCCATCTAAGAATTTAGGATTATGCACTAATTCAACCTTAGGGTATTTGGCTAATATATCTTCTATATCTTTAATCCTATATCCACCTACAACTATTATTCTTGAACATAAATCGTTCATACCAAGAATGCATTGTTCAATTACAGTTTTTCTATTGATTTCTACTATCAATTTATTAATTCCAAACCTAGATGATAGTCCGGCAGCTAAAACTATTCCTTCAATCTTTTTGTTTTGCATTATATACTACCTGTTAATATGGATTTTATTGCTTCTTCAATCTCCGCATATCCTGTACATCTACATAGATTTGATTGAAGCCATTCTTCTATTGCTGCATCATCAGCATCGGGGTGAATTTTAGAAAGTGCATGGCAAACCATTAGAAACCCAGAAGTACAGTAACCACATTGAAATCCCCAATTTTCAACAAATGCTTTTTGAATTGGTGCATCTTTTAGTCCCTCTACAGTAATGATTTTTTTCCCGATAGCCTCTACAGTGAGCATTAAGCAGGATTTAATAGGCCAATCATCTACTAAAATAGTACATGCACCACAATCTCCATTTTCACATCCAGGCTTTGCGCCTGTTAAACCAAGTTCTTTTCTTAATGTGAATAATAATATATCTGAAGGTTTTGCAACTATATCCCTATCTTCACCATTTATATTCAGAGTTAACACTGTGGTATTCAATATTTCAAGCATTAAACTACCTCCCCAAATTTCTCAAAGACTTCCAATAGAGTACCTTTGAGTACAAATTTTCTATATTCAGAGGAGCCACTAATATCATTTAATAATTCGTATGGGAGATTTTGAATTATTTTATTGATTCTATTATCTATTGAATATGAATTATCGTTTAAAATATCTTCAATTTGAGTAGATCTAATCGGATATTCACACAAACCACTAAAAGCAATTGAAATCTTATCATTATCTTTTAGAGCTGCTATTGTAAGTAAAGGATAGTCTATCTTTTCATTCTTTGTTCGTTTCATATGGAGATAGGGCATGGAGAGGAATTTCTTATTTATAATAACTTGAACAATCATAGTTCCCTTTTCAAGTTGGATTCCCTTGTTACATATACTATCCAATGAGACTCGTTTTTTCCCGTCTTTATTAGCTAATAAAATTTCACTATTAGATAATAGAAGTGGCAGTAAAGCTTCTTTATATATTATAGTGCCAAGTAAATTACCACCTAAAGTGATCTTTCCTTGTATGGTATGGTCGGCTATTCTTTGGACTGTCATACTAAGAAGTGGAAAAAGATTTTCTTCAGCTATTTGTGTTAAGGTAATAGCAGAACCTAATACTAATTCATTTTTTATAATCTTATAAATATTACATTCTGGGATAGCTTTAATATCTACCACTGCCTCCGTATACCTATTGTTCATCCTTGCCATGGATATAAATTCAGTTCCACCACCATAGTATATAGGTTTTTTTCCATCGGATTCTAATCTATTGAATAAGTTAATAGCTTCATCTAAAGTTTCTGGTTTATAATACTCAAAATCAAAGGGTATCATATTTACCTCCAGTTTTGGTTTTCCATATTAATTCAGGAGAAATTGGTAATGTATCAAAATCATCTTTGGCAGCTAATGATAGGGCATTAGCAAAAGCAGCAGGTATTCCTAAAATTCCATGTTCACCTATACCCCTAGCACCGAATGGAGCATCTATTTGAGGTGTTTCTATAAAATCAACTATATATACAGGGTTTTCACCATATCTTATTAACTTATATGTCCTGAGGGAAGTATTTTCTAATATGCCATCATCATTATATAAAAATTCTTCCCGGGTAGCTAAACCTAAACCCATACTCATGCCACCCATTATGACTCCGGCGGCAGTCTTGGGATTTACAACTCTACCTGCATCTACAACTGTTGCAGCTTTTAACAATCTATAGGAATAATTAGTAGGATTATACTCAATTTCTACTGCTTGAGCACCTACAGTCCATGATTCTCCAGTTTTACCTTTTCCCGATTTATTATCTAATGGTCGTAAATGTTTCATGATATAGTTGCCGTGACCAATTATTTGGCCACCTATAGATGGGCCATCAGGATACTTGTATCCATGAGCTACATCTCTAAAATGAATATATGTTGTAGGATCATCTCTTAAGTATACTACTTGGTTTTTTACATCTAATTCATCTGGAGTACATCTAAGAACTATTGAACAAATTAAACGAAGTTGATTTAATATATCTTCAACTGCTTTGATAGCAGCATTTCCAACCATAAATGTTGTCATGCTTGCCACCGTTTTCCAATGCTTAGGAGTGATTTGAGTGTCTACATCCATAAATACATGAACCTTCTCAACATCCATTTTCATTTTTTCAGCAACTATTTGAGCTATTGCTGTTTTCATCCCAGGGCCAATTTCTACACCACCAAAGTTAAGATTTACACTGCCATCAGAATTTAACATCAAGATAACACCTGATGTAGCATTTGAAGCAGAGTTGGAAGTTTTCCAAAAGCAAGAGATTCCTTTCGCCCTTATTGTACCTTTTTCTGTTTCTTTTATTTGACCTTCTTCCCAGTTTATTGCTTCTTTTAACTTAAAAATACAACTTTGTAAGTTTCCGATACTACTAAAAGTGACTCTGTTTTGTGTTGGTGAAGTATTTCCCTCAGTTATAGCATTTTTTATTCTTAATTCCATAGGATCAATCTTTAATTTTGCCGCTAATTTATCTAGTATTCTCTCCATGGAAAAATTAGATGCTACATGACCGAAACCACGATATGATGTAACATAAGAATGATTAGTATAGATAGTAAAAGAATCGCAATAAACATTCTCAATATTGAATGGGCCAGTACAAGAACTAGCAATAGCCTTAGCCATACGAGTACCAGTGTCAGAATATGCACCACATTCTACAAAATAAGTACATTCTAAGGCTTTTATTATACCTTCTTTTGTTGCACCTATTTTTAGCTTAGATTCGACGCCTATTTTAGAAGGAGAAGCAAAGATATCTTCTTCCCTAGAGTTTGCAATTCGAACAGGCTTTCCTCCAACAGCTCTAGAGGCTAAGTATGCTATAAATTCTAGCTGAACAGTGGCCTTTCCCCCAAATGCACCCCCAACTAAAGGAGTTCTTACAATAATATTACCCTCGGGTATACTGAAAACTTTGCTCAATTCCTCCTTAACTGCAAAGGGACCTTGGGAGGCAGTATCAATTAATACAGTTCCATTTGGTAATATTTGTGCTTGGCAATTTCGAGTCTCCATAGCAAGATGATCAGATTGAGGCATCGAAAAAGATGATTCTATAATTACATCACATTCACTCCAGCCTTTTTGCATATCTCCTTTTCTAATTTTTACATGGCCCGCAATATTTGAGTTATGCTGTGGATTCACTTCAGTATTAGGGCAATGATATAGAGATACGTTATCATGAATTAATGTAGCATCTAACTTAATAGCATCTGAAATTGAATTGACTATAGGCAAAGGTTCATAATCAACATTAATAAGCTTCATAGCTCTCATTGCTTCCTCTTCACTATTTGCAACTACTACTGCTACAGGTTCACCATAATATCTTACTTTCCCTATCGCTATAGGAGGCCTATCCTGTATTACTGAACCAGTTAAAACTGGAAAATAGTCACCAGTGATTATTGTTTGAACACCTTTTGATATTGATGCTTCTTCTACATCAATTGATTTTATAATTGCATGGGCATGAGTGCTTGTAAGGGTTTTGGCATGCAAGGTATTAGCAGTTATAGAATCACCAGTATATTTCGCAGCACCTGTTACCTTGTCCCAAGCTTCTTTCCTTAGGACACTTACTCCAACTCCTCTTATATCATTCATAAATTCTCCTCCTTAGCGAGATGACACAAAGACTATCCCTTATTTCTAAATGTGGGTAAAAATTATAATTAAGTATATTATCATATTGTTTCCATATAAATTGTATGTATTCAAGAGAATCAAGTGATGTAATTTAAAATAGAAATTCATAATAAGATGTTCGTATAAAAGTATTACTATTAAACATAATAAGAGTAGATATATAATTAAGGAGGTAAAACATGGAAGCAAATGAAAATTTCTACGAAATAAAGGACAGATTCATAGCTGCAGATTTAGATACTAAGATTCAAATTTACACTACAGTACAGGGTTTATCGGTGGAACAATATAAAGAATTATTGAGTGTTTTTCCCATTAAATATCTAGATAAATTAGAAAAAGCTATGAATTAAATTCTATGAGGATTGAAGGATAATATTTCTTTCAATCCTTTATCATTTAGTGGGAAATATGATATTATAGTTTAAATAAGATTATTAGGGGGAATATTATTTGAAAAAAACATTGCTAATATTATTAGTTTTTTCTATATCACTAGCCTGTCTTTTAATAGCAACAGAAGCAAATACATTTGATCTTAAGAAATATCTAAATTCCTTTGACAAGCATGACACAATGGATGTAACTGGAAAAAGCTTTCGAGAATTAGGGGATATCACAAATGATTTATTTGAATACTTAAGGGGTAAGTCAGGGGACGAAATTCTAGAACCTAATTTCAATGAACGAGAAATACTACATATGAGGGATGTACAGGTATTGTTCAAATATGGTTTTATATTAAAATACGTATCTGTTATTTTAGCTCTTGCAATAATAATTTATTTTAGAATAAAGAGAGATGTCAAGATTGTTGGTAGATACATGTATAAAGGCTTATTTGCTAATTGGATTTTAGTGGGAATCTTAGGATTAATGGTGTATTTTAATTTTGATAAATACTTTACTATTTTTCATAAAATATTCTTTAGTAATGATCTTTGGCTTTTAAATCCAGAAACAGATCTTCTTATTCAAATGTTACCAGAAGAATTTTTTATTTCCATGGCAATAAGTATTATGTTATCTTTTCTTGGTTTTGTGGCAACAATACAAGGTATAGGATATGCTACAGCCAGGAAGGAGAAGGGTAATAGTGAAAAAAAATTCAAATGGTTCAAAAGAGATTCGAAAGATTAAAGAAAGACAAAGAGTATTAGATAATTTTTATACTAAACAAATGAAAAAAGGAAAAACTACTAGAGCGGATATATTAGATAAAATATCTCTAGGAATAGTAATTACTATATTTATGTTTTTATTATTATATAAGATAATAGGCAGCTTTATTATATCTATGATTTTGGGTCTTATGCTTTCAGTTTTAATGGGATATTATGTAATGAAATTAAATAAAAAAACAAGATGTAAGAAAATAGAACAAATAAAAAATGATTATAAGTTAAAACTAGAAGAAGAAAAGGTATTACTCCATGATGAAGATATAGAAGACTACATAGTAAATAGATACTATGAAAAAAAAACTGAAATAAAGTCAAGTGTTAATTTTTTCAGTAAAGATAAGGTATTTAAGCTATATCTTTTGTTTTTGATTTTTTATGTCATATCGTATTTTACAAGTTATAAAATCTATTATAAGATAATGGCTGTTTTGTGTTTTGCAACAGCATCTTTTATAGGTGCATATAATATTACTGAATATATAAGAGAAAAAGAGAATAAGGATTTACTTAATTAGTAACTTACTATATAATATAATTGTTAGTTAGACAGAGTAGGTAAAGAGCGTTAAGTGTTAAGGGATGGGAAGTTGCCCTTAAACGAAGGATGTTTGTCTGCGATTCTTTACCGCGTCCGCTGAATCATTAAAGAATTCTCTCTTCTTTATTGTGACAGTTGCCTGTCATTAACAAAAGAAAGGAGGAATAAAGTGAATAATTTTAGTAATGGTAAAATCAGTACAAAAACTCTCGTTCAGGCTGGTTTCTTAGTAGCTCTTTCTATTGTTTTAACAAGATTTTTAGCTATTATGGTACCAGTTGCAGGACTTCCATCTACACTAAGACTTAGTTTTGGTGAAATTCCACTAATGATATCTGGTTTATTATTTGGACCTATTATCGGTGGCATATCTGGATTAGCTGCAGATTTAATTGGGGTTGTGGTATTACCACAAGGTCCATATTTTCCGGGCTTTACTCTTAGTTCTATCTTGTGGGGTGTAATACCAGGAATATTTAGTTTTTATTTTAAGAGAAAAGGACAAGGTAAAAACCCTTTTTCTTTTAAAAATGTTTTTCTAGTAGTATGCGTTTCAATTTTAGTGATTTCAATAGGTTTGAATACCTATTGGTTATCAATAATGCTTGGTAAAGGATATATGATATTGTTGCCAGGAAGAGCCATATCTGCTTTTGTTAATATTCCTATTCAATCTTATATTATCGCTACTTTAATAAAATATTTAAAAACTATGATAGTATATCAATAGGATATTATATTAATAAACTTAAAAGATATATAGAGACATAATAATTAGATTTTGAAGACTTCTTCCTTTTTAGGCAGAAGTCTTTTACATAAGGAGGTATATTTATGATAAGATTTTTAACGGGTGGAGAGTCTCATGGTGAAAAGCTTTTAGGTATAATTGATGGAATACCAGCAAATTTATTTTTAGATATAGATTTTATAAATAGAGAGCTAAAAAGAAGACAAATGGGTTATGGTAGATCAGCTAGGATGGAAATAGAAAGTGATGAAGTTATATTTTTATCCGGTATTAATGAAAATTATACTACTGGAAATCCTATTTCTTTATCTATAGCAAATAGAGGGAGAAACATAGAATTAGTCGAAGTTACAAAACCAAGACCAGGTCATGGAGATTTGGTAGGTGCCTTGAAGTATAATCAAAAGGGTGGAAGGAATATTCTAGAAAGAGCCTCTGCCAGAGAAACAGCTATGCGTGTTGCAATGGGCAGTATTTGTAAGATATTATTAAAGACATTTAATATAGAAATCTTTAGTCATGTAATAAATATTGGGGGAGTAGACTCAAATATTAACTATTATAATGGATTAAATATGGAAGACTTAAGACATGCTGATCAATCTAGTATTAGAGTTATTGATAAAACATCTGAAGAAATAATAATTGAAAAAATTAAAGAAGCAAAAGAAGAAGGAGATACTTTAGGTGGAGTTATAGAAGTTATTGTGCAAAATGTCCCTGTTGGTCTTGGTAGTCACACTAATTGGGATACAAAAATTGATGGAAGACTAGCTGCTGCAATAATGGGTATACAAGGAATTAAGGGAGTTGAATTTGGACTTGGGCATTTGGCTGCATCAAGAAAAGGGTCAGAGTTTCAAGATGAAATATTATTTGAAAATAAATATAAGAGAAAAACAAATAATTCTGGAGGAATTGAGGCAGGAATCACTAATGGAGAAGATTTAGTAATAAGGGCAACAATGAAGCCAATTCCAACTCTTAGAAAACCATTAACCACTGTTGATATGATTACTAAAGAAGCAGCAATAGCTCAATTTGAAAGATCAGATATATGCGCAGTTCCATCTGCAAGCATTGTTGCTGAATCTATGATAGCATATATATTAGCAGATGAATTATTGAAAAAAATTGGAGGGGATTTTATAGAGGAAATTAAGGTAAACTTTGATAATTATCTTAAATACTTGGAAAGTAGGTAATAATATGGACTTTAAGATGGCAGATAATATTTGGGAAGAGTTAAAAAAGTATATAATTAAAGAAAACTTTATTTTAGCTACTGATAGGAATGTATATAATGCATATAAAGAAGATATAGATAATTTAATGGATGGAAGAACAAGTATATACATTATGCCTTCAGGAGAAACAAATAAAACTCACGAAGAATTAATGAATATATACGAGGTCTTAATAGAGAATAAAATTGATAGAAATGGTATAATCTTAAGTCTTGGTGGAGGAGTAGTAGGTGATTTAGTAGGTTTTGCAGCATCCACATATAAAAGAGGTATTGATTACATTCAAGTCCCTACTACATTATTATCTCAAGTGGATAGTAGTATTGGTGGAAAGACTGGCATTGATTTTCAAGGGTACAAGAATATTGTAGGTAGCTTTTATTTTCCAATAGTTTCTTTAATTGAAACTTCTTTCATTCACACCTTGCCAGAAAGAGAAATTACCTGTGGACTAGGAGAGATAATAAAATATGGCTTAATCAAAGACTATGATTTTTTTAAATATATAGAAAAAAATATTAAAAAGATTTATATGAGGGATATGAGAATAATCCAACATGTTGTTAAGAAATCTATAGAGATAAAATTATCTTTTGTTGAGGAAGATAAATTAGATTTAGGAATCCGACAAAAGTTGAATTTTGGACATACCATAGGACATGGTATAGAGTCTCTTTTCAATTGTGAAAGATATAATCATGGGGAGTCTATAATACTTGGAATGATATATGAAAGCAAAATTGCATATGATAGGAATTTTATCGACGAAGAGTATTATAGAGAGATAATAAACATACTAAGACCTTTAGTAGAAGAAGTATCTTTTACCGATGAAGATATAAAGCTTGTATTAAACTATATGGGAAATGATAAGAAGAATAAAGATAATAAAACTGCATTTGTTTTACCTATTGGAAAAGGTAAAGTAGATATATTTTATGACATTGATGAAGAAGTCATAAGGAAATCCTTCTTAAGTGATTTTTAGCATAGTTCAAAACAATAGGGAGGTGGAGAAATTGAAGATAGAAGGAATAAATAAATTAAAGGGTGAAATAAAAATACCAGGAGATAAATCTATTTCCCATAGAGCGGTAATGTTTGGATCACTTGCAGATGGAGAAACTAATATTGAAAATATCTTACTATCTGAAGATACTCTTAGAACAATAGAATGTTTTGAGGAGATGGGAGTTAAAATAGATGTAGATAAGACTAACAATAAAGCAAGGATAATAGGAAGTGGGATTTATGGATTAAAGAAACCTACTAAGGATTTAGACTGTGGAAATTCAGGTACAACAATGAGGCTTTTATCGGGCATATTAGCAGGACAAGACTTTTCTTCATCTTTAGTAGGAGATGCTTCTTTATCCAAACGACCAATGGATAGAATTATTATTCCACTAACAAAAATGGGAGGAAATATAAAAGGAGCAAATGACAAATATCCACCATTACATATTTATCCTTCAAAAGAGATAAGAGGAATAGAATATGAATTACCAGTAGCCAGTGCCCAAGTAAAATCAGCTATTATCCTTGCATCTATATATAGTAAGTCTAAAAGCAATATTATTGAAAAAAAAGTTACACGTGACCATACTGAAAGAATGCTAAAGTACTTTGGTGAAGGTCAATTTATAGGAAAAGAAATTTATGTGCCAGGGGATATTTCCTCTGCAGCATTTTTTATTGTAGGAGCTTCTATAATTAAAGGTTCATCAATTAGAATAATGGATGTAAATATAAATCCTACAAGAAATGGAATTATAGATGTACTTAGAGAAATGGGTGGGAATATCTCTATAGAAAATGTCAGAAATGTAAATAATGAACCAATGGCTGATATTGATGTAGCATATGCATCGCTAAAGGGAGTAAATGTAGATGAAAACTTAATAGGAAGATTAATTGATGAGATTCCAATACTAGCTGTTGCGGCAGCTTTTGCTGAGGGTACTACAATAATCAGAAATGCAGAGGAATTAAAATATAAAGAAACAAATAGAATAAAAGCTATGGTAAATGAGTTAAAAAAAATGGGTGCAGATATTGATGAGTTACCAGATGGTTTGATTATTCATGGTAAAAAAGAACTTAAACCTTCTATTGTAGATACCTATAAGGACCATAGGATAGCAATGGCTCTATCCATAGCAGCCTTAAATGTTCAAGGAGTGTCAGAAATTAAAAATAGTGAATGTGTGAATATTTCTTTTCCAAGTTTTTATAGTAATATATTAGATTTATTTGAATAAATTTTGATTTTTTCTCAATAAAGTCTTATAATAGCAATATAGTTAATTATAGGAGGAAGCCAAATGAAAAAACAATTACCAATAGCATTATCCAATAGACATATACATTTAAGTCAAAGGGATCTAGAAATATTATTCGGAGAAGGTTATGAATTAACAAAGAAAAAGGATTTGTCCCAACCAGGACAATATGCTTGTGAAGAAAAAGTAGATGTAGTAGGAGTAAAAAATACTATAAAGGGAGTAAGGATATTAGGTCCAGTTAGATCGAATACTCAATTTGAAATATCTGTAATGGATGCATTCACGCTTGGTGTTCCAGCTATTATAAGAAATTCAGGTGATATAGCTGATACTCCAGGAGCTAAACTTGTTGGGCCTAAGGGCGAAGTTGAAATCAAAGAAGGATTGATAGTAGCTGCAAGACATATCCATATGCATACATCTGATGCAGAAGAATTTGGAGTAGTTGACAAAGAAGTGGTTAGCATCAAGCTAGATGGACCAAGGGGATTAGTATTTAATAATGTGCTAATTAGAGTGCATGAAAACTACGCATTAGAGATGCATATCGATATAGAAGAGGGAAATGCTTCAGGAGCTAAAAATGGAGATTTAGTTGAATTAATAAAATAATTACATTTGATAAATGGAGGTTAGCTATATGACAAATATATTGAAGATGATTGATCATACAGTGTTAAAACCAGAAACTACAAGAGAGATGATTAAGCAACTTTGCAATGAAGCAATAGAATATAATTTTGCTGCTGTGTGTGTAAATCCTTATCATGTAAGTTATTGTAAGGAAATCTTAAATGGTTCTGATATAAAAGTAGCTACTGTTATAGGTTTTCCACTAGGTGCAAATACAAAAGAAGTAAAAGCTTTTGAAACTGTAGAAGCAATAAAAAATGGTGCTGATGAGATAGATATGGTAATCAATATCGGGGCATTAAAGGATAAAGACTATACAATAGTTAAAGAGGATATAAAAAGTGTAGTAGAAGCAGCTAAAGGCAAAGCTTTGGTTAAAGTAATTATTGAAGCTTGTTTGTTAACAGATGAAGAGAAGAAAAAAGCATGTGAATTATCCATGGAAGCAGGAGCAGATTTTGTAAAGACATCTACCGGATTTTCAACTGGTGGTGCCACATATGAGGATGTAAAGCTCATGAAGTCTGTAGTAGGTGATAAACTTGAAGTTAAGGCTTCTGGTGGAGTAAGAGATTTAGGTACTGCACAGAAAATGATCGAAGCTGGAGCAACTAGACTTGGTACTAGTTCAGGAATTAATATAGCAGAGTCAATAAGCAGAAATAAATAAATAAATAATTATTTCCCTTTCTTGTTATAAAATTTGCAAAAAAAGCAAAACTATAGTAAGAGGAGGGATATATTGAAAAAATATATAATTTTAATTATTATTGCTTTAGCAACAACTCAAGTTGGATGCAGAACAGATATTGATAAGGAAATTGTTGAAACTAAAGAGCCTAATACTAGCTCAATTCAAGTATCATCAGAAGATAAGGAGATTATTGATAGGTCAGAGAACTTATCAGATTTTGTTGTTGAACTATTTGGAGTAGATGATGCTGCTACCATTATTTTTAATGATACTGCATTAGTCACAGTTGTAATGGCATATGATAAAGAACTTACAGAAGACACAAAAGAACTAATAAATGATTTGGTAATGGAGAAAGATGCTGGAATAAATCAAGTACTAATATCCCAGGATGAAAAGACATTCTTTGAAGTTATTGAGGTAATTTCTGAACTAATGAATGGCTCTCCTTATGATAATCATGTAGATCAGATTAGCAAGATGATAGAGAAATCAAACAAAAAAAATTAACCCTTTCGAAAGATTGGGTTTTTGTATTTTTTACTGAAATCCTTAATATTAATATAAGTAACAAATTAAAAATTTGGGTATAGTAAAGTTGTATATCTATAAGGAGGAGGAATGGAATTGACATTGAAATCAGAAAGAATGAATTTGGGGAATGGAGTTAACTTAAATTTAATAAAAACAGACAAATTTAAATCAAATTTATTGAGCTATTATTTTATGAGGCCTCTATCAAAGGATGAAGTCACTAAAAATGCTTTATTGCCTTTAGTATTAAAAAGAGGAACAGATGAATATACTACAAACCTTGAAATACAAAGGAAATTAGAAGAGAATTATGGTGCAAATCTAAGTATAGCAATCAATAAAAGAGGAGAGAAGCATGTATTAAGATTTACAATAGAAACTGTCAATGGAGGTTATGTAGGCGATAGAGATTATATTTATGATGTAATAGATTTGTTGAATTCAATTATATATAATCCTGTCCTTGAAAAAGGTTTTTTCAAAAAAGATTATGTAGAGCAGGAAAAGGAAAACTTAAAACGAAGAATAGAAGGAAGAATAAATGATAAAAGGTCATATGCACTAGATAGATGTATAGAAGAAATGTGCAAAAATGAAAAATTTAGTATATATCCTTTAGGCAATATTAATGATTTAGAATATATTAATGAGGATGTATTATACAGCCATTATCAAGATGTAATACGGTCATCTCCTATAGAGATATTTTATGTTGGTGAATACGATGAAAAACTAGTTGAATATATAAAAGACACTAAGAATATTAAGAGGGATAATGTTCTAAATATACCTAGAGAGCAAATAATCTCTAGTGTTAGCACTAAAAATATGATTTCTGAAGAATTAGATGTAAACCAAGGGAAATTAGTCTTAGGTTATAGAACGGGCATACCATACGAAGATAGGCTATATAATGGTTTAGTATTAGCATCTGACATTCTAGGAGGGGGACCTAATTCTAAATTATTTAGAAATGTAAGGGAGAAAGAAAGTTTAGCATATTATATATCGACTTCAGTTCTTAAATATAAGTCAATCATGTTAATAGATGGAGGCATTGAATTTGACAATTTTGAGAAGACAATAGATATAGTAAAAGAACAAATAGAAGATATTAAAAAAGGTAATTTTACTGATGAAGATATTCAGATATCTAAAAAGTCTATAAAATCATCAACGGAATCTATAAAAGATAGTATCTTCCTAATATCTGAATTTTTCTTTAGCCAAAGTTTATCTGGAGATAATAGATCTCTAAATCAAATACTAGCTGACCTTGATGGTGTTACTAAAGAAGAAATTAAGGAGGCTATGTCTAAGGTTGCCCTTGATACTATATATTTTATGAAAAACTCAGAGAAAGGAGATAAATAATTGGATATTAAAATATACGAAAACGAGAAAATAAGAGAAAAACTATATTATAAAGAGATGGAGTCGGGATTAAAAGTCTATTTTGTACCTAAGCAAGGTTATACTAAACAATATGCAATATTTGCTACTGACTATGGTTCCATTGATAATGTTTTTATTCCAATCGGTGAGAAAGATTCCATAGAAGTTCCAGAAGGTATTGCACATTTTTTAGAGCATAAACTTTTTGAAGAACCTGAGCAAAATATTTTTGATAAATTCTCTAAATTTGGTGGAAATGTAAATGCCTATACCAATTTTAATCAAACTGCCTATTTGTTTTCATCTACAGAGAATTTCTATGAGAATCTTCAATTACTAGTGGAGTTTGTACAGCATCCATTTTTTACTGATGAAAATGTTGAGAAAGAGAAGGGAATTATTACCCAAGAAATAAATATGTATAGAGATAATCCAAATTGGAAAGTGTTTTTTAATTGTTTAAAAGCCATGTATAATGAGCACCCTGTTAGAATAGATATTGCTGGTACAGTAGACAGTATCCAAAAAATCAACAAAGATTTGCTTTACAAATGTTATAATACTTTCTATAATCCATCAAATATGGTTCTATTTGTTGTTGGAGACCTTTTATTTGATGAAATAATCAAAGTAGTAGATAAATCTGAGAGAAAAGACTACAAAGAAGCTGAAGAAATTACTAGAATTTTTCCAGCAGAGCCAACAGAAGTAAAAGAAAAACTTATTGAAGAAAACATGATGGTATCTATTCCCTTATTTTACATGGGTTTTAAAGATAGTGATTGTAATTTAATAGGAGAAGAACAAGTTAAGAAGGATTTTGTAAGCAATCTAATACTGGATATGCTTTTTGGATCTAGCTCAGTATTTTATAATGATCTTTATGAGGAAGGTTTAATCGATAGTAGCTTTGGTTCGTATTTTACTGGTAAGAAATCCTATGGTCATTCCTTAGTTGTAGGGGAATCCAAAGATCCTAAAGAAGTATATAATAGAATAATTTCTCTAATAGATAAGCCAACAGAATCAATTTTATTAGAAAAAGATTTTAATCGAATTAAATCAAAAGGTATTGGAGAAGTGTTAATGGGCTTTAATTCTATTGAATTTATAGCAAACAACTTTATTGATTTATACTTTGATGATTTTCTTTTAATAGACTATTTAGACCTTTTGGAGTCCATTGAATATAAAGATATAATTGAAAGATTTAAATCCCATTTTACTAAGGATAATGTAGTTCTTTCTATAATTAATCCATTATCATAATAGGAAATTACTTATATTTATGGTATACTAATCCAATGAAGAATGCAGAAAGGTGGTTGTATTATGGATCGAGTAGCATTTAGTATATTTGGTTTAGATGTTATGTGGTATGGACTATTAATAGCTACAGGTGTGCTAATAGGTGTACTTATAGCAATAAAACAAGCAAAGAGAATAGGGCTTGATGAAGAGACCTTAATAGATTTTTTAATTTGGGTGATTCCACTAAGCTTAGTAGGTGCAAGAGTATATTATGTAATATTTGAATGGGATGTATATAGACACAATCCGATTGATGCATTAAATATTAGAAATGGTGGCTTAGCAATCCATGGTGCAATAATTACAGCTATTATTGTGGCAGTGATTTTTACTAAAATAAAGAAAATAGATTTTTGGATGATTGCAGATGTATGTGCACCTAGTTTAATATTAGGTCAATCTATTGGTAGATGGGGAAACTTTACTAACCAAGAGGCACATGGAGGGCCAACTAATTTACCTTGGGGTATTATGATAGATGGAGTAAAGGTCCATCCAACATTTCTCTATGAATCAATTTGGAACTTTTTAGTGTTCTTATTCCTTTTATGGTATGGAAGAAATAAGCAAAAAGTTAGAGGAGAATTATTTCTATTATATTTAATACTATATTCATTTATTAGATTCTTTATAGAAGGGCTTAGGACGGATAGTTTGATGCTTGGATCCATTAGAGTAGCTCAAATAGTAAGTGTTATAGGAATTCTGATTCCAGCAATCATCATTTATGTGAGAAGAAAAGAAAAGATTGATATCTAGAGATAAATAAAATAAAAGCTGTTGACAAAGGGAATTGAACTGCCCCCTGTCAAGTTGACAGGTAAAAAAATAGAAATATTTATTTTTGTTCCCACTAGTAATATTATTAGTGGGAATTTTTATGCCGCCATCAAATAGCACTCTAGTGGCGTCATTCCTTTTAGTACCTTCTGTGGTCGTTCTTCGTTGTAAAAATAAATATATTCTTCAATATCATCTACTAATTCTTCTCTTGTTTGATAAGGTTTCTGATTCTTCTTTAAATGATATCTTTCTGATTTAATCTTTCCCCAAATAGACTCCATTGGTCCATTGTCTATACATTTTCCGACTCTACTCATGCTTTGTTTTATTTCCCTTGACTCTAATATCTTCCTAAATCCAAATGATGTGTATTGGAACCCTCTGTCACTATGGATAAGAGGTTTTGCATTAAGATTCTTCTTTAAGGCATTTTTAAAATTTTCAAATACTAATTTATTATTGTTTGATATTCCAAAATTCCAGTCTACTATCCTGTTACTATGAAGGTCAAGAATGGCGCTTAAATACACTTTCCCTTCAAGAGTATGAAATTCTGTAACATCGGTTAACCATTTTTCATTTGGCCTATTGCTTGAGAATTCTCTATTTAGGATGTTTTCAGCAATATGCTCAGCCTTAACTTTCGTGTATACCTTTTTCTTGATTCTAGTGACTGATTTAATCCCCATAATTTTCATTAATCTGTAGATGCGTTTGTAATTATATTTTGTTTTGCACTTTCTGTTTATGGCAAGTGTCATCTGTCTGTAGCCATAGATTCCATCTACTTCTTCATAGATTTCTGCAATTTGAGAAGTAATTTTTTCAAATTCCTCTTCCTTTTGACTATGATCTCTTTTCAAGTATTGGTAGTGGGCTTGTCTTGATATATCTGCTATTTTACACAAAGATGAGATAGAGTGACCCTCTTCGTGTAATTCATAAATAGCCTGGTGGAGCATGAAGGCAGGAACTAGGCCTAGTGATATCTCTTCTCTAGTTCCTCTAATTTTTTTAAGAATTTGTTCTCCAGTTCTAAGTTTTCATTTGCTTTTCTAAGTTTTCGATTCTCTATTTTTAATTTGTCTAATTCTGTTAACTGTGGTTCTTCTTTAGCCTTACCTCTAAGATCTAGAAGTGCTTTTTCCCCACCTTTTTCATGCTTTTTAATCCATGTGTATACTTGCTGGTAACTTACACCATACAATTCAGCGGTTTGCTTGTAATTTAAGCTATTATCTATACAGTAGTTAACAATTTCTATTCTTTCTTCATATGCTGTTTTGCGTCCCTTAGTCATTTTAGAAGTACCTCCTGGTGTGGATTTTAATCCTTTACCATTATTATACCTCTTAATCCAATCTTGAAGCCGACCGTGGGTACTAATTCCATATTTTATGCAAATTTCCATTTGAGAGCCTTCACCATTTAAATATGCTTCTACCGCTTGGGATTTTAATTCCTCTGAATATCTTTTCCAGGTTTTAGAATGATTTAGCTCATCTATTCCACCAGAGTCATACTTTAGTCCCCAAACTCTGATGGTTTCTGCGCTAATGCCATATTTAGTTGCAATCTTTGAAGTAGAAGCTTCTATTTTTAATTCTTCTAATATTGCTAGCTTTTGCTCTCCTGTAAACTTTATTCTTTTTGACATAAAAATACTCCCCCTACATTAACAGTTTTTATTATTTCAACTGTCAACATTAAGGGGAGCATATCAAATTTTGTCAACAGCTTTTATTTTATTATTAAAATTTTGTCTGAATTTGTTTGATTTATCGTGCTAAAGTAGAAAAACGAAGAAAAATAGGGTTAAAGTCCTAAAGATATCCCTAAATAAAAATAAAAAAGGGTAGATTAGTTTTTCTATTTAGTGTAAAATAGTATTATAGTGGTAGAAAGTGGTGGAAAGTGGTACAAAACAAATATAAAGTGAGTGATTAGTATGTTTATTGGAGAATACCAACATACTTTAGATGACAAAGGAAGAGTGATAATGCCTTCTAAATTCAGGGATGAATTAGGAGAGGTATTTGTTATGACCAAGGGTCTTGATAACTGTCTTTTTGTGTACCCTAAATCAGAATGGATTATTTTAGAAGAAAAACTTAAAACCTTACCACTTACCAATCGTGATGCAAGGGCATTTGTTAGATTCTTTTTCGCTGGAGCTAGTGAATGTACCTTGGACAAGCAGGGAAGAGTCTTAATTCCTCCAAACCTTAGAGAACATTCCAAATTAGATAAAGATGCAGTTGTCATAGGTGTATCAACTAGAATGGAAATTTGGAGTAAAGAAGAATGGACCTCTTACAATGAGGATGATAATTTGTCCTATGATAGCATTGCTGAAAAAATGGCAGCATTAGGGATATAGATTGGGGGTTAGTTTATGAATTTTGAACATATATCGGTTTTGCTGAATGAAGTACTAGAAGGATTGAATATAAAAGAAGATGGAATATATGTAGATGGCACTTTAGGTGGTGCTGGACATTCATCACAGATAGTAAAAGGGCTTACAACAGGAAAATTAATTGGTATAGACCAAGATCAAAATGCCCTAAACAAATCTTCAGAAGTATTGAAGGATTATAGTGACCGAGTAATCCTAGTACACAATAATTATGAAAACATAGATAAAGTTTTAGAAAGCTTGCAGATAGAGAAGGTAGATGGAATACTACTTGACTTAGGAGTTTCATCTCATCAGCTCGATGAAGAGACTAGAGGCTTTTCACATAATAAAGATGCACCACTTGACATGAGAATGGATGAAAGTAATCCTTTTACAGCATGGGATGTAGTAAATAAGTATTCAGAAAGAGAATTAGAAAAGATAATTTGGGAGTATGGCGAGGATAGATGGGCTAGGAGAATAGCAAAGTTTATAATTGAAGAACGCAAAGAGAAACCCATTGACACAACTTTTCAACTTGTTACAGCCATTAAAAAAGCAATACCAAAGGAAGTTAGAAAAGATGGACATCATCCAGCCAAAAAAACATTTCAAGCAATTAGAATAGAAGTAAACAGGGAACTTGATGTATTAACTAAATCGATTCCTAGTATGGTAAATCTTTTAAATCCAGGAGGAAGACTTGTAATCATTACATTTCATTCTCTAGAAGATAGGATTGTAAAAGAAGCTTTTAGAGAACTGTACAAAGATTGTATTTGTCCACCACATTTACCACAATGTGTGTGTGATAAGTATAGAGAAATAGAAATTATAACTAGAAAGCCAATTTTACCAAGCAATGTTGAGATAGAAACTAATCCTAGGTCTAGATCCGCAAAGCTTAGGATAGCAGAAAAACTTAATGTTCTAAATACAAAAGGGGGAGAATAAATTGTTAGTAGCTAGATCTGAACTAAGTTATTATCCTACGGAAACCTTAGAAATAAAAGAAAAACCAATAAGAGAAATTAAAAAATCTAATAATAAGCAGAAAAATAAGAAGAAGAGCTGCGTACCTAAGCTAGTGTATCTTACATTTCCATTAATCATCTTAGGTATATCCTTATCCGTTTTATTTGGTTATGCTAAAATCACTGCTGTGAGACTTGATATAACTAAGCTTGAAAGTAAAAAGGTTGAGCTTGAGAAAACTAGACAGGATTTAATTGCAGATCTAGAGGGAGTAAAATCTTCTGTAAAAATTACAGAAGATGCCATTTTGAAGTTAGGAATGGATTATCCAACGGAAGGACAGATAGTATATATTTCTGTTAAGGAAAATCCAGTAGATCAAATTCAAAAAGCTAGTATTGGAAAAAATATAATTAAGATATTTAGTATGGTTACAAACTTGTTTTAGGAGGTATTAGTTTTGGCGAAACCCAGTTATTCATCTAAAAAAAGATTATTAGTAGCTTTAGGAATTATTGTTGTGGTATTTATTGCATTAATTGGGAGATTAGCTTATTTACAAGTAGTTACAGGTGAAGAACTGAAAAAAGGTGCCTTAGAACAATGGACAAAAGGAATTACAATAAAATCTAAAAGAGGCATAATTTATGATAGAAACGGTAAGAAATTAGCTGTAAGCGTTAGTGCATCTACAGTGTGGGTAAGCCCTGCAGATGTAAAAGATGCAAGAAATACAGCAAAAGAAGTTGCAAGGGTACTGGATTTAGACGAAGAAGCTGTTTATGCAAAGCTTACTAAAAAAATCGGGTATGAGAAGATAAAACAATGGGTAACAAAGGAAGAAGCTACTGAACTAAGGAGGCTTAAACTTAAAGGGATTGATATTGTAGATGATAACAGAAGATACTATCCATATGGAAATTTTGCATCTTTTGTTTTAGGTTTTACTAATACTGACAATAATGGTTTATATGGTATAGAGCAAACATATGATAAAAAACTAACTGGCACACCAGGGAAATGGATTAAAACAACAGATGCAGCTAGTAGGCAATTACCTTTTGATGGAGAAAAAATATATGAAGCATCTGATGGATTATCTCTTGTTTTAACTATAGATGAAATAATACAACATTTTGCAGAAAAAGCTGCAGAGGAGGCAATGATAGTAAATCAAGCTAAGACAGTTTCTATTATTATGATGAATCCCAAAACAGGAGATATTTTGGCTATGGCTAACAAAGGGGACTATGATCCAAATGAGCCGAGGATACCATTAGATGATAAGACTAAAGAAGAGTGGGCTGCCTTACCACAGGAAGAGCTTCAGAAGCGTTGGTATGATATGTGGAGAAACTATGCAATCAATGATGCATACGAACCAGGTTCTACATTTAAAATAATAACTGCAGCAGCTGCTATTGAAGAAAATGTTGTGCAACCGGATACACATTTTTATTGTAATGGATTTATTAAAGATATTAAAGGTGTAACACTGAAATGTTCCAGCTGGTATAATCCCCATGGAGATCAAACTTTTTTAGAAGGTATGAATAATTCGTGTAATATTGTCTTTGTAAATACTGGTAGAAAACTAGGAAAAGAAAATTTATATAAATACATAAAAGGATTTGGATTTGGAGAAAACACAGGTATAGATTTAAATGGTGAACAAGGTGGGATTATCCCACAAAGCGTAGATGTAATTAAGGAAGTTGGTCTAGCTACTATGTCCTATGGCCATGGAATCGCAGTTACACCATTGCAATTAGTTAATGCATTGTCTGCTATTGCAAATGGGGGAAATCTTATGGAACCTAGACTTGTAAAGGAATTAATAGATGCTGATGGCAATATAGTAGAAACTTATGAACCAATAGTAAAGAGAAAAGTCATATCTGAAACAACTTCAAAAACAATGCTGAATATGTTAGAATCTGTAGTTTCTGAAGGAACTGGGTCAAAGTCTTATATTCCTGGATATAGAGTAGGTGGCAAGACAGGAACTGCTCAAAAAGTTATTGATGGTAGATATGTCCAAGGTAAATACATTGCATCCTTTGCAGCCGTTGCACCTGTTGATGATCCTCAAATAGCAATACTAGTCATAATAGATGAACCAAGTGCAGGAGCTTACTATGGTGGAACTATAGCAGCACCTGTTGCTAAAACCGTTTTAGAAGAGACATTGAATTATTTGGAAGTACCAACAATTTTTACAGAAGAAGAAAAAGAACTAGTTGTTGAAAATGTTATTGTACCTGATGTGAGAAATACTGAAATAGGAGAGGCAGGTAAAGCATTGACAGCAATTGGTCTAAAATATACTACAGAGTATGTAGATTTAACTAGTGAATCTAAAGTATTGGATCAATTTCCATTGCCAGGAACGGAAGTTCAAATAGGCTCTATCATAGATTTATATCTAAATGACAAAGATGAAGAGATGATTATAATGCCATCCCTAATTGGAAAGGATAAGACAGAAGTAATAAGCATCCTAAATGAACTGAATTTGAATTATGAGCTAAAAGGTGAAGGTAAGGCTATAAGACAGAATCCAACTTTTGGTGAACATATCAATATCAACACAAAAATTGAGGTTGAATTTGGTGAGACATAAGAGTAATATAGTTAGAGGCAACTTAATTAAAGTTGCCTTTTAGTTAATTTTTATTAGGATAAAAAGTAAGGATAAAAGGTAGGTGGAAATATGTATTTAAGAGATATTACAACGGATTATGAGTTTGATTTAATTAAAGGAAGTATAGATATTAATATTACTGGTATAAAAGATGATTCAAGAAAAATAGAAAAAGGGAATCTATTTATTGCCCAAAAAGGATTTACTGTAGATGGTCATAATTTCATCGATATGGCAATTCAAAATGGAGCAAGAGCTATAGTTGTTGAAGAAAATATTACAGTAGATAAAGATATTACTGTCATTAAGGTTAAAGATTCAGTAAATGCTCTAGCAAAATTTTCTGGAATCTTTCATAAAGAACCATGGAATGAACTAGAGATGATAGGTATAACTGGGACTAATGGAAAGACTTCTACTACTTATTTTATAAAAAGTATATTTGAAAAAAACAAGAAAAAAGTTGGTATTATTGGAACTATAGGTGCGGTTATTGACAGGGAGCTAATTCCCATAAAAAACACAACACCAAATTCCTTAACAATCCATGAGCTACTTAAAGAAATGGTGGATGCAAATTCAGATACTTGTATAATGGAAGTCTCATCCCATTCCCTTGAATTAAAAAGAGTAGAATACATAAATTATCAAGTAGGATTATTTACAAATCTTACAAAGGACCATCTTGATTACCATGAAACAATGGAGAAATATTTTAATAGTAAATTAAAACTTTTTTATAAAACTAGTAAATGTAATATCATAAATATGGATGATATCTATGGAAAGAAAATTATAGATGTGGTAGGAAATAGAGTTCCTATATTGACTTATGGATTAAAAAATACAGCAGATATTTATGCATCTCATATAGAATTTACTTTATCTAAGGTAAGATTTACACTAAATACTCCTAAGGGTAGTAGAAATATTCTCCTAAATGTACCTGGAGAGTTCAGTGTTTACAATGGCCTAGCCGCTGCAAGTTGTGCATATGCTTATGATATTGACTTAGATACTATAAAAGATGGGTTAGAATCTGTTGAGGGTGTAAAGGGAAGATTTGAAGTAGTACCTACAAATACGGACTACACAGTTATTATTGATTTTGCTCATACTGCTGATGGTCTTGATAAAGTCCTTACAGTTATTGATCAATTTGCAGAAGGTAGAAAGATTGTTGTTTTTGGTGCTGGAGGGAATAGGGATAAGACCAAAAGGCCAGAAATGGGTGAGACAGTAGGCAAACATGCAGATCTATCCATAGTCACATCAGATAATCCAAGAAATGAAGATCCAGAGATGATAATTGAAGATGTTTTAGTCGGGACAAAGAAAGTCAATGGCAAATATGTTAAGATAGTAGATAGAGCAGAAGCTATAAAATACGCCCTAGATAATGCGATGCCTAAAGATATAATATTATTGGCAGGAAAAGGCCATGAGGCTTATACTATAGTTAAGGATAAAACAATTCAATTTGATGAAAAGCAAATCGTCCTTGACTATTTAAATAATAAAGAACATTAGATACCTGAGAGGAGAAAATCCATGATTGAATATATAGATATTATTAGAACTATTGCTATTTCATTTTCAATAACTTTGATACTTGGTCCAATTATTATACCGATGCTAAGAAGGTTAAAGATTGGTCAGAGTATTAGAGAAGAAGGTCCACAGACCCATCTTAAGAAAACAGGAACTCCTACGATGGGAGGAATTATCATATTTATCGCTTTAGTAATTACTGTAACAACATCAGGAATGTTAAACAGAGACATGTATGTACTGCTAATCTCTACATTTGGCTTTGGGTTGATTGGATTTATTGATGATTATATTAAGGTAGTTAAAAGAAGGTCATTAGGTCTTAAAGCTTATCAAAAGCTAATAGGTCAAATATCCCTAGCTACTGTATTAGCAATTTATCAGTCATCTACTTCTGTTTTAGGCACAAAGCTAATTATACCATTTTTGAACAATCAGTATTTAGATTTAGGTATTCTATATGTTCCATTTATTGTATTTACAGTAGTAGCTACAGTAAATGCCGTAAACTTAACTGACGGATTAGATGGATTAGCATCAGGAGTTACTTTGATAGTTCTATCGTTTTTTGGATTAATAGCATTATATTGGGGGATGGGAACCATATCTCTCTTTTCCACTGCATTAGCAGGTGCTTGCTTAGGATTTTTGATACATAATGCTCATCCAGCTAAAATTTTCATGGGGGACACTGGATCTTTAGGTTTGGGAGGAGCTGTTTCTGCTATAGCCATACTTTTAAATATTCCTTTAATCATTCCTATAGTGGGAGGAATATATTTTATAGAAACTTTATCTGTACTTATCCAAGTAACATCATTTAAGTTAACAGGAAAAAGAGTGTTTTTAATGGCACCATTACATCATCATTTTGAACAAAAAGGGTGGAAAGAAACTAAGATAGTAGCAGTATTTTGGATTGTAACAGTTATTCTTTGCTTAATAGGAATTTATAGCTTAATTTAGAGAAAGTAGGTTGGTAATATGTATCTAAAGAACAAAAAAGTTTTAGCTTTGGGTTTGGGAATTTCGGGATTATCAACTGTTAAAGCCCTTCATAAACTTGATGCACAAATTGTAGTATCTGACTCTAAAACTGAAGAAGAATTAAAAGATTTTTTTGATAAAATACAGGATATATATGTTGAAAAGTATTTAAGTACTACTGATGTACCTTTAGAAAATATAGATTTAATAGTTAAAAGTCCAGGAATTCCATTATCTGTACCTATTTTACATGAAGCACGAATTAGAAATATTGAAATCATCACAGATATAGAACTTGCATATAGGATTTCTCCTACTGAAAATATCATTGCCATAACTGGTACAAATGGAAAAACCACTACAACTACTTTAATAGGAGAGGTTTTTAAAAAGGCTAATTTCAATTCTTATGTTGCTGGCAATATTGGAGTAGGTATACTGTGGGATATGGTTAATTCCAAAGAAAATGATGTCTTTATAATAGAAGCTAGCAGCTTTCAGTTAGAGAGTACTACCTATTTTAAACCTAAGGTAAGTCTAATAACCAATCTAACTCCTGATCATTTAGACTGGCATGGTTCAGTTGACAACTATTATAATGCTAAGAAAAAGGTATTTAATAATCAAGATGAAGAGGATTATACAGTACTCAATTATGATGATAAGATAATAAGAAAAATGAAAGATGAGATTAATTCTAATATTATTTGGTTTAGTTCAAGTGAAATTTTACAAAAGGGAGTATATGTTGAAAATAACTATATAGTAATAAAAGATGGAGAAATAACAACTAAAATATTACCAATTAAGGATTTAAGGCTATTAGGCAAGCATAATTTAGAGAATGCTCTTGGTGCTGTAGGGGTCTGTTGGGCTATGGGGATAGAAGTAAATATTATAGCAGAAGTTCTGAAAGAGTTTAAAGGAGTAGAACATAGAATAGAATTTGTAAATACAATTAAGGACATTTCATTCTATAATGATTCCAAAGGTACAAATTCTGACTCAACAATAAAGGCAATTGAGGCTATAGATGCACCTATTATATTAATAGCAGGTGGATATGACAAGGGTTCTACATTTGATGAGTTAATTAAAGCTTTTAATGAGAAAGTTAGAGAATTAATACTATTAGGGGCTACAAGAGAAAAGATTAAAGAAACTGCTGAAAAATATAATTTTGACAATATACATTTAGTAGAAAATATGAAAGAAGCAGTTGAATTAGCATATAGTCATGGAAATCCTAATGACAATATTTTACTATCTCCAGCCTGTGCTTCTTGGGGTATGTACAATAATTTTGAAGAAAGAGGTCGAGATTTTAAAGACATAGTCAATGGTTTAGAGGGGGATTAAAATGCCTAAAAAGAAAAAGATAGAAAAGAAAAAAGCTGTTGATTTTAGTTTGCTTATGGGCACTTTGACTCTAGTATTTATTGGGATAATAATGGTATTTAGTTCATCTTGGCCAGAAGCATTACAAAAATATGGAGATGGGTATCTATTTTTAAAAAAACAAATAATAGCAGCTAGTGTTGGTATGATAGGTCTATTATTTTGCATGAATGTAGATTATAAAATTTGGAAAAAGTATTCATTTTGGATATACTTACTGGCTTTGATTACTGGTGCTTTGATTTTCAGTCCTTTAGGTATGGAAGCAAAGGGAGCTAGAAGATGGATTGACCTTGGATTTACTACATTTATGCCTTCTGATGCCATTAAACTTGGATCAATTATCTTTTTCGCAAATTTTCTTTCAAATAAAAAAGATAATATTAAGACACTTAAACAAGGTACAATTCCAGCCCTAATTATTATAGGTATATCTTGTGGATTTATATATATACAAAAAGACTTAGGTACTACTATTACTTTAGCAGGTACTTTAATGGCAATGTTTTTTATTGCAGGCATGAATTTAAGCCATATTTTATTAATGGCTTTACCTATTGCAGGATTAGGTTTTTTAATGTTATCAGGGCCTGAAAATGCATATAGAAGAAACAGGATAACTGCTTTTAGGGATCCATTTGCATATAAGCTTGATATAGGATGGCAAGCAGTACAATCATTGTATGCGCTAGGTTCTGGTGGATTATTTGGTCTGGGGTTAGGTAAAAGCAGGCAGAAGTTTTCATATATACCAGAGTCTTATAATGATTTTATTTTTTCAATAATAGGAGAAGAATTGGGATTCCTAGGGACATTAGCTGTATCATTAATATTATTACTTGTTATATGGAGGGGAATACGCATAGCACTTAGTATAGAGGATACTTTTGGTTGTTATTTGGCTTCGGGAATTACTGCATTGATAACTATACAATCCTTGATTCATATAGCAGTTGTTACATCATCTATACCAACCACAGGGATAACATTACCCTTTGTTTCTTATGGAGGTACTTCACTAATGATTTATATGTCTGCAATAGGGATACTTCTTAATATCTCCAGATATGCAGATTTAGACAGGAGTTGATATTGTGAAATATTTGATTACAGGTGGTGGAACTGGAGGTCATATTTATCCAGCCTTAGCCATTGCAAAAGAAATAAAAGATAAAGATAAAAATGCAGACATCCTCTATGTAGGTACTAAAAAGGGACTAGAAGCTGAATTAGTGCCAAAGGAAGGATTTTTATTTAAGACTATAAGAGTTAATGGAATGCCAAGGAAACTTAATAAAGAATCATTCATAGCTATTAATGAACTTCTTCATGGCATAAATGATGCTAGAAAGATTATAAATGAATTCAAGCCTGATCTTGTAATAGGAACAGGGGGATATGTATGTGGCCCTGTTGTGTATGTGGCAAAAAAGAAAAAAATTCCAGCCTTGATACATGAGCAAAATGCTTTTCCTGGTATTACTAACAAAATATTATCACGCTATGTTGATAAAGTAGCAGTTACCTTCGATGAATCTAAAAAGTATTTTAAATATCCAGATAGAGTAGTGAATACTGGCAATCCTATTCGTAAGGAAATATTAAATATTGATAAAGAAGAAGCCTATAAGCTATTAAAAATAGATAAAGACATTCCATTTGTTTTATCCTTTGGAGGATCTGGTGGACAGAAAAAGCTTAACGATGCAATGTACTATCTTATAAAAGAATCAAATAATAAAAGTGATATTCAAATAATCCATGTAACAGGAAAAAGGTTTTATGATGAATTTATAGATAAATTGAAGAAAGAATCCATAGTATTAAGTAATAATATAAGGGTATTGCCCTATATGTATCAGATACCTGAGGCAATTAACATTGCTACAATGGTGGTTACATCTGCAGGAGCTATTACTTTAGCAGAAATATCAGCCATAGGAGTACCAAGTATCTTAATACCCAAATCATATACAGCCGAAAACCATCAAGAGTATAATGCTAGAGCTTTTGAAGAAAAGGGAGCCTCAATATTAGTACTTGAGAAGGATTTAAAAGATGACACATTATATGATATAGTATATAACATAATCAATAATAAGAAAGAATTAGAAATCATGAAAAAACATAGCAAGGAACTTGGAAAAATAAATGCTGCAGAGAAAATTTATGAACTAGTTAATATGCTACTTAAGGAAAAACAGTAACCTCATAAACCACAATGCATAATATGGTCATATATACTTATTATGATCCTATGTGGAGGTGGTTGTGTGGAAAAGTATATTATTAATGGTGGGGGCAAATTAACAGGTGAGGTGTCTATTACAGGAGCGAAAAACTCAGTATTGCCTATTTTAGCAGCTACTGTTATAGGTGGAAGCAAGAGTACAATTATGAATATCCCTAATCTTAGAGATGTTGAAATAATGGAGAGTATATTATTATCTTTAGGATGCAATGTAGAAAAGATGGGTAATATGATGGTAATAGATACAGGCCCACTAAACAAAACTAAAGTACCTGACGAGTTAGTAAGAGAAATGAGGTCATCAATTATATTGATGGGAGCTATGCTTGCTAGATGTGGTGAGGTTGAAATTTCTTACCCAGGTGGTTGTGAAATTGGACCTAGACCTATTGACCTGCATCTTAAAGCCCTAAGAGATATGGGAACAGAAATTGAAGAATCCCATGGTTATCTACATTGCAAAACAAAAGGCCTTAAGGGTTGCGATATACAACTAGACTACCCGTCTGTAGGTGCTACTGAGAACATAATCTTGGCAGGAGTCAAGGCAGAAGGAAAAACAGTAATTAGAAATGCAGCAAGAGAACCAGAAATAATTGATTTACAAAACTACTTAAATAAGGCTGGAGCGAAAGTTTCTGGAGCTGGAACATCTGTTATTACAATTGAAGGAGTTAAAAAATTAAATAATGTAACACATAGTATAATACCAGATAGAATTGTAGCAGGAACATTAATGACTGCAGCTGCAATAACTGGAGGAGACATAATCATAAATAATATAATTGTAGATCATCTCTTAGGTATTACTGCAAAATTAAGAGAAACTGGAGTGTTAGTATATAGTAATTGTAGCTCCATTAAAGTAACTGGACCCAAGAAAATAAATCCAATTGAAATGTTACAGACTTTGCCTTATCCTGGATTTCCAACGGATATGCAGGCTCAAATGATGTCCCTTCTATCAATTGCTGGTGGAACAAGTATAATCTCCGAAACCGTATTTGAAAATAGGTTCAAGCATGCAGAAGAACTTAGCCGAATGGGTGCAAATATTAAATCATTTGGCAAAGTAGCTGTTATAAAAGGTGTAAAGGAACTGACTGGAGCTAAGACTACAGCAAAAGATTTAAGAGGTGGAGCTGCTTTGGTGTTGGCAGGACTTGTAGCAAAGGGTACTACGGAAGTGCATAATATTTTTCACATTGAAAGAGGATATGAAGATTTACACTTGACTCTTCAAAGTCTAGGTGCAGATATAATTAAGATAGACTAGCAGATATTTACTGCTAGTTAATTAAAAGGACAAGCTTAGGAGTGAAACAATGAAAAAGCTTTCACGAGTAGAAAAGAAAATGAGAAGAAGAAGATTTCTTTTTAGACTATTATTATTAATGGCACTAATTGTTACTATGTTTGTGCTAGCACTAAATACAGATTTTTTTATTATAGATAATATTAAGGTATTAGGATCTAATAAAACATCTAAAGATATTATAATTAGTGCATCATCAATAACCATTGGTGAGAATCAATTTAAAATAAGTACAAGTGATGGCGAAAAGAATATTGATAAAATACCATATGTAAAAGAAGTGAAGATAAAAAGAAAGTTTCCAAAAGGAATTATAATAGAAATTATTGAACGCAAGGAGTTATTTCAGATTAAAGAATTATCTTCTTTTGCATTAATTGATATAGATGGGTATATATTAGATATTGTTAGCACTGAAAATCATATTTTACCTTTGATAAATGGTTATGATATAGGAGATAATAAGGTTGGAGACAATATTTTTTCGGAAGAAGAGAACAAAGGAATAATTGATTTTATCTTAGAAGGAAATAACTTAAGTCTATTAGGAAAAATGAAATCAATTGATTTGGTAGATACTAACAATGTGAATTTTTTATTAAATGAAAGTATTATTGTTGCCTTTGGTACCCTTGATGATGTAAAATATAAATTGAACTTATTAAATGAAATATTAAAGGATATTGAAAAGAAACAAATATCATGTAAAATGATTTTAATGAATAAAGGAGACAATCCTATAATTGTACTTAATGATAGTGAGGAGGGATAGAATGAAAAGAATAAAAGAGTATCTAGCTTTAACTTTAGTGTCCATTTTTCTTGGTTTGATTTTATCCATCCAGTTTAAAACTGTTAATAAAACTGTTGGAGAAGGAATCTTACCAACTCAAAGAGCTCAGCAACTTGCTGTAGAATTAAAAAAGGCTCAAAATGAAAGAGATGCTCAAAATAACCTAATTGACGAAATGGAAGAAAAAATTGAGCAATATGAAATGGCAGAAGCTGATAAAAATGTATATGCAGAAAATCTTTATAATGATACAATGAAGTATAGAATGTTAGCAGGATATTTAGATTTAGAAGGACCAGGGATTACAATGGAAATTAATGATCCCCCAGTAGATTTGGAATTTGGAACATATTATAGTATAATAGATGAATTGGATTTAATACTTCAAGCGATTTCAGTATTAAATGCAGCTGATGCAGAAGCAATATCTATTAATGATCAAAGATATACATCCTTTACTGAAATAGAGAGGGCTGGTAATCATATAGAAATCAATGGAAAATCTACTAATACTCCAATAGTTATTAAGGCTATTGGTAAGCCGGAGACATTAGAATCTGCTTTAAATCTAAAAGGCGGTATAGTTGAACTTCTTAGAGATTTTGATTATCTTGTCCAAGTAAACAAGGAGCAAAGTATTGTTATTCCAAAATCTAAGAAAATTAAGGAATTTATCTATTCTGTTCCAGCTGATGAAAAAATTAATTAATGGGGGTTATTACTATGAGAAAAGATAATCCTAAGTTAATTCTTATGCTTTTTAGTATAATTATAGGAGTGTTTATAGCAACTCAGGTAAAAATGCAGCTTGAAATACATTCTCCCGTTACGCTTAAGGCATTACAAACTACAAAAGCTGAAATTACTGCTACTAATAATGAAATATCTCAATTAAATAAAATCATAAAAATGAAGGAAGAAGAATTACAATTATTAGAAAGTATTGCCAAGGGTGACGATAATATTATTGATATATTTAATCTTGATATTAAGACAAATAAAGCACATTCAGGACAAACAGCTTTAGAAGGACCTGGCATCATTATTACCATGTATGACAATCCAGAAGAACGCATGCCTGGATTCGATATCAATAATGACATTATACATGATGTGGATATTTTAAACATCTTAAATGATTTAAAGATAGCAGGTGCAGAAGCCATAAGTATAAATGATGAAAGAGTACTTAGCACATCTGAAATCAAATGTGCAGGGCCAACTATTAGAATAAACGGGAGAAGTTCAGCAACTCCATTTGTTATAAAGGCAATTGGAGATCCAAAATTACTATATGCCTCTGTTGATGCACCCGGAACTTATGGAGATATATTAAAAAATTTATATAACATAGGATTCGAGCTAGAATCGGCAGATTCATTGATAATACCTGCATATTCAAGGTCATTTAACTTTAATTATGCTAAACCATATGGAAAGGGTGATTAGGTTGTTTTTTGCACTTATTGGAATTTTAATTGGAGCAGTAATAGGTTTTTTAATACCTTATACTTATAATACATCTTATTCACTCTATGTATCTGTAGCAATATTAGCTTGCTTAGATTCTGTATTTGGTGGAATAAGGTCAAATTTAGAGAAAAGTTTTAATATCAAAATATTTATTTCTGGTTTTTTTGGAAATGCTATTTTAGCTGCTTTCCTCGCTTACTTAGGTGATAGATTAGGAGTACCATTGTATTATGCAGCTATATTTACTTTTGGCAGTAGACTCTTTGAAAATTTTGCTAAAATTAGAAGGAATTTATTATCTAAAAGAAAAGAATCCAATTAATCAAATGACTTTAGAATAAAATGCTAGTGGCCTAGCTACTAATTAGACGAGGGGGAGATTAAATGTTTGATTTTGATGTTGATGTAGATCAATATGCTAAAATAAAAGTAATTGGTGTTGGTGGTGGAGGAAACAATGCAGTAAATAGAATGGTGGATTCTGGAGTAAGAGGTATTGATTTTATTGCGTTGAATACTGATAGACAAGCATTATATTCATCAAAAGCTGAAATAAAACTGCAATTAGGTGAAAAATTAACCAGAGGATTGGGTGCAGGAGCAAACCCTGATATTGGAGCTAAGGCTGCTGAAGAAAATAGAAATGAAATTATGGAGTCAATCAAAGGTGCTGATATGATATTTATCACTGCTGGAATGGGTGGAGGAACTGGAACAGGTGCTGCACCTATAGTAGCTGAGATAGCAAAAGAATTGGGTATTCTTACAGTTGGAGTAGTTACTAAGCCATTTACTTTTGAAGGTCCTAAGAGATTGAAACATGCAGAACAAGGAATAGAGGAATTAAAAGCTAAGGTAGATACTTTAGTAACTATTCCAAATGATAGACTTTTGCAAGTAGCTGATAAGAAGACTACTATGGTGGAAGCTTTTATTATGGCTGATGAAGTACTTAAGCAAGGTATTCAAGGAATTTCTGATTTAATAGCAGTTCCAAATTTAATTAACTTAGACTTTGCTGATGTTAAGACAATTATGCATGATAAGGGAATTGCTCATATGGGTATTGGCCATGCTTCTGGTGATAATAGAGCTACTGAGGCAGCAAAACAAGCTATTAGATCACCTTTGTTAGAAACTTCCATTGAAGGAGCTAAGTCAGTACTATTAAATATTACAGGTGGTTCTGATTTAGGTATTTTTGAGGTTAATGAAGCAGCAGATTTGATTAGAGCATCAGTAGATAAAGATGCAAATATAATATTTGGTGCTGGAATAGATGAAAGCCTAAAAGATGAATTAAAAATAACAGTAATTGCAACAGGATTTGACATAGGAGCTTTACCTAATAATATAGCTGCAATCAAGAACCACAATAATAGTAATAGTGTTAAAGAAGAATCAGTAGAAGAAGTAGCAGTATCTAAGGATGATGAAGATGAATTAGATATTCCTATCTTTTTAAGAAGACGAGATAAAAAATAAATATTAATGATAGAAAATGTATCTTTTTGCTGAGATACATTTTTTTTATTGCTTATAAAATGACAAAATATTTATGTTTTATGTCCTATAATATATATTAAAGAATAGTATAAATGCCTAGAAAATCAAGGGAGGGATTCCTCTGTACATAATTGGAGAATATCTTTTCATGGAAAATTTCATTATTAATTTTATTATACTACAAAGTACAAAGATAATTACTCGAACTAAAGTGGGTAAATTTAGAATATTTATTACTGCTATAATATCAGCACTATATTCTTTTATCATATTTTTTCCTTCACTAATGTTTCTTACTAATTTTTTTATGAAAATTATTATATCCATTTTAATAGTAAAATTGGCCTTTAATTCAAAGTCCTTATCTTTGTTTTTAAAGCAATTATCTGGATTTTATATTATTTCATTTCTATTTGCAGGAGCAAGTATAGGGATGTACTATTTCACTAATAATTACAAGAATATTCTAATAAGGCCTAATATTAATTTAGGATTTCCTATAAGATATGTGTTGTTAGGGATATTATTAGGGGGGATAATGATAAGAAATATATTATGTTACTATCATGAAAAGCTATCTAAGGAAAAAAAACTCTTGGAGGTTACTGTTTGCTTTAATCAAAACACGTCAAACTTTATTTCACTAATAGACACAGGAAATTCTTTAATAGAACCTATTTCAAAATTTCCAGTTCTAGTTGTAGAATACACAGCGATTAAAAATATATTGCCACAAAAACTAAGGCAAATATTTGATAATAATAGAGATAATGATTTTACAGCCCTAGTAGATGTAATGGAAAGCATAAAAGATGAAATGATGATTAAACTTATACCATTTAAGTCAGTAGGATCTAAGGATAGATTTCTAATAGGTTTCAAACCAAGCTATATTGAAATATTAGACAATGGCTCTGTGTTCACATCTGATCACTTAATAATTGGGATATCTAATACAAAACTTTCTACAGATGATCAATATAAAGGGTTATTGAACTTAGAGATATTAAATAGGGGGAATTCATATGTTAATTAAAGTTAGGGTGAAATTTCAAATATTCATATATAAAATCTTAAACAAGTTAAATCTAATAAGAGGAGTTCACTATATAGGCAGTGGAGAAGTTTTGCCACCTCCATTAAAACCAGATGAAGAAGCATATTATTTGTCCTTGTTAAGGAAAGATGAAAGTGTAAGGACAGTTCTCATAGAAAGAAACTTAAGACTTGTAGTTTACATAGCGAGAAAATTTGAAAATACAAGAATTTCAATAGAAGATCTTATTTCCATAGGCACTATTGGGCTGATTAAAGCAGTTAATACATTTGATCCAGATAAAAACATTAAATTAGCTACCTATGCATCTAAGTGTATAGAAAATGAAATATTGATGTATCTAAGGCGAACTAGCAAAATGAAATCTGAAATATCTTTTGATGAGCCCTTAAATATTGATTGGGATGGGAACGAATTGTTATTGTCAGACATCCTTGGTACTGATGGTGATATTATATTTAAAGATATAGAATCTGAAGTAGATAAGACTTTGTTAAAGCAGGCTATAGATAAGTTATCAGGCAGAGAAAAGACCATAATAGAATTAAGATTTGGACTTCAAAATGGCAATGAAAAGACTCAAAAAGAAGTTGCAGACTTACTGGGTATCTCTCAGTCCTACATATCAAGATTGGAAAAAAGGATAATTAAAAGACTAAAGAAAGAAATGGTAAAATTGATGTAAATTGGAAATCTACTTTTTGTTTTTTCTGAATAAAAATATTAATAGAGGCAATAATTTTATACGAAAGGGGCAATACAGCATGAAAGGATGAAAATAGATGCATGTATCGAAAGTAGAGATATGCGGAGTCAATACTTCAAAGCTTCCAGTATTAACCAATGACCAAATGCAGAAATTATTTATTAAGATAAAAGCAGGAGATTTGAAGGCAAGAGAGGAGTTCATTCAAGGAAACTTGAGACTAGTACTTAGTATTATCCAAAGATTCAATAGGAGAGGAGAACATGTTGATGATTTATTTCAGGTAGGATGTATTGGTCTAATCAAAGCCATAGACAATTTTGATTTAAGTCAGAATGTTCGTTTCTCAACTTATGCTGTTCCAATGATCATAGGTGAGATAAGAAGATATTTGAGAGATAATAATTCCATTAGAGTTTCAAGATCACTTAGAGATATTGCTTACAAGGCCTTACATGCTAGAGAGCAGCTAATCTATAGAAATTCTAAGGAGCCAACTATATATGAAATAGCAGAAGAATTGCATTTACCAAAAGAAGATGTAGTATTTGCTCTTGAGGCAATTCAAGAACCAATTTCTTTATTTGAGCCTATATTTCACGATAGTGGAGATGCAATATTTGTAGTTGATCAAGTAAAAGATGAAAAAGCTGAGGATGAAATATGGCTGAGGGAGATTGCCCTTAGAGAAGCAATGGCAAAATTAAATACTAGAGAGAAACAAATATTAAATTTGAGATTTTATGAAGGTAAGACGCAAATGGAAGTAGCCAGCGAGATAGGTATTTCTCAGGCTCAAGTATCTAGACTTGAAAAAAATGCATTAAGGCAAATGAGAAAATATGTTTAGAAGGGTAATTTAATCAATTTATATAAATAAGAGCTTCAACTAAAGGGTTTTTAAAGTATTTGACTAATGAGATAATTAATAGATTTGCAAGCATTAGTAATAGTCAGCTTGCAAATCTATTTTTGTACCATAGTACTTCACAATCTCATGCTTTAAATTGATTTTATTAAATTTCTTAACTTCCCTTAAATTGTAGTAATAATTTCACCATACTATGCTATATACATAATAAAGATGAAATATATATTAGGAGGTGGAGTTATGTTAAAAATATCAGATATAAGAGAGAAGGAACTAATTAACATAAATAATGGAGAAAGAATGGGATATGTTTATGATTTTGAGTTAAATATTGAAAAGGGTCAGATTGAAGCAATAGTACTATTAGGTACAGGTAAAGTCCTAGGAATTTTTGGGAAGTCTCTAGATACAGTCATTCCATGGAATAAAATAGTAAAAATAGGTAGAGACACTATATTAATTGACTACATCACTGAAAATATCTAGTTAGACATTTTAAATCCGTTATAATATAATGAATGTGTAGAATTATATGGTGAGGTGAAAAAGATGAAATGTCCATTTTGTTCATATTTTGAATCAAGAGTATTGGACTCAAGACCTACTGATGAGGGACAAGCAATTAGACGTAGACGAGAATGCATAAAATGTAATAAAAGATTTACAACATATGAAAAGATCGAAGAGATCCCCTTAATTGTGGTGAAAAAAGATGGAAATAGACAAGTATATAACAGGAATAAGTTGTTAAATGGAATAATAAAGGCTTGTGAAAAAAGACCAGTGTCAATTAGCACCATTGAAAAAGCAGTAGATGAAATTGAAAAAAACCTATCAAACTCCTTAGAAAAAGAAGTAACATCTGAAGAAATTGGAGAGATGATAATGGATAGATTAAAGGATATTGATGAAGTAGCCTATGTAAGATTCGCATCAGTCTATAGACATTTTAAGGATTTAAATTCATTTATGGAAGAGCTGAAGAAGATATTAGGTGAAACCAATGAAGAAAGGAAGAAAATATGAGTTTATTAAGAAAATATAAAGATGATATCTTATACTATGAAATAGAAGGATTTAACTTAGATAATAATATAAATCATCTTTTTTCAACAAGAATTGGTTGGGAACAGAATAATCTATATAAGCAATTAAGCACAATATTTAATATTCCTGAAGATGATATTTATAGAGTAAGGCAAGTTCATGGAACAGAAGTAATGGTTATTAGAGATGAAAATAATAAATCTGTATCTATTGAGGAGAAAGATGGCCTTATAACAAATAAAAAAGGCATCGCTCTTTGTACTAGCCACGCAGATTGTGTACCAATTTTTTACTATGATAAAGTCAATGAAGTAATAGGACTAGCTCATGCAGGATGGAAAGGTACTTTAAACAACATCAGTAATGTCATAATAAATAGTATGATCGAACAGTTTAATTCTAGTCCAGAGAATATAATAGTAGCCATAGGTCCATCTATTGGAGTTTGTTGCTATGAAATTGGATATGATGTAGAAGCTCTTTTTAGAGAGAAGTACCCAAAAGAATTAGATATAATAATAAATAAAGATAATAAAATCTATTTGGATCTTTGGAAGATAAATAAAATAAATCTAATTAATTTGGGTGTTAAAGAAACTAACATTATTTACAGTGACTTTTGTACATCTTGCAATGTAAATACTTTATACTCTTATAGGAAAGAAAAGGGTATTAAAAGTAGAATGATAGCCGCTATAATGTTAAATCAATAAACTAGGGATGATAATATGAGTAAAGTAGATATAAATAAAATACTAGTGCAAAATATTTTGCATCACGCTGACATAGGTATACATGTTATTGATGATAATAGAAAGACTATATTCTATAACAATGTAATGGCTTCATTAGAAGGATTAGAAGTTAATCAAGTATTATATAAGGATATTTTAGATAATTTTCCTACCCTAAATGAAGACACATCAACACTAATCAAAGTACTTCATACAGGAGAATCTATATTAAATAGTACTCAATCTTATCTTAATTTTAAAGGGAAGAGGATAACTACAATAAACTCCACTATACCCCTTTATGCTAATGAAAGCATAGTGGGAGCTTTAGAAATTGCAAACAATATCACACATATTAAGAATTTATCTGATCAATTAATAGATTTACAAAATGAATTAAAATCAACTAAATCAGATAGAAATAGTATTAAAAATAAGATTAGAAGGTATAAATTTGAAGATATTGTAGGAGAAAACCAAAGCTTAATACTAGCTAAGAAAGTTGCAGAGAAAGCTACAAAATCTGCATCTTCTGTTCTTATATATGGGGATACGGGAACAGGAAAAGAGATATTTGCTCAAAGCATTCATTATGGAGGAATAAGAGCTAGTAAACCATTTATTGCACAAAATTGTGCAGCAATCCCAGAAGCTTTACTTGAGGGAATATTATTTGGCACAGATAAAGGTGGTTTTACAGGAGCCATTGAAAGAGAGGGAATATTTGAACAGGCTAATGGTGGAACATTAATGTTAGATGAAATTAATTCAATGTCCTTACCTTTACAAGCAAAACTTCTTAGGGTATTACAAGAGGGATATATAAGGCGTGTTGGAGGAATAAAGGACATACCTGTTGATGTTAGAATAATTGCTACAACCAATGAAAATCCACTAGATAGCATAAAAAATGGAACCATTAGAAAAGATTTATATTATAGATTAAATGTAATTTTCATACCTATACCATCCTTAAAAGAGAGAAAAGATGATATTCCTATACTAACCACACATTTTATTAATAAATATAATCAAATACTTGGGAAAAAAGCAGTTGGAATATCTGATAGTGTACTTAATTCATTTATGGAGTATCCATGGCCAGGAAATGTTAGGGAATTGGAAAATGTAATTGAAGGAGCTATGAATATAGTAGATGTAGAAAATAATATTCTAGAAAATGAAGACTTTCTTTCTTCGATACATATTGTACAGGATAAGCCTCTTAGTAATGCGACAATATTTAAAGAGGTAAAAGAACCTCTACCTGTAATTTTAGAAACTATGGAGAAGGATTTAATACTTAATTCCTTAAAAAAAAATCAAAACAATATATCTAAAACAGCTGAAGAATTGGGAATAAAAAGACAAACATTGCAACATAAATTAAAAAAATATAACATTTAATGCAATAAAATTTGCAGCTGGATGCAAAATTTATTGCATATATTTATGTAAAGCTTTCATTTAATATGTAAATTTGACTATTGTTATTGTCTTGTAATCCTTATAAAGACTAGGTTTGACATTTATTAAATAATATGTTAGTTAGTTGGCAAAGATATTGCATATATAATAACTGAAATTAGTTTAAGGAGGAATATAGATGAGAAAAGATAATGTAAGAGTAATAGTATGGGGATTAGGATCCATGGGCAAAGGTATAGCAGAGATGCTCTTAAACAAAAAGGGTGTAGATGTAGTAGGAGCAGTTGTAAGAGGAGATAAAATAGGAAAATCCATGTATGATTTCTTAGATATGGAAAGAGGAGAGAGAGAAGATTTACTTACAGGTTCTTATGAAGATGTAATAAAGGAAGGCGCTGCAGATATTGTAGTAATAGCTACTGATTCTTTTACAAAAGAGTCCTTTGATAAGATGGAGTATTGCCTAACAAGAAAAATCAATGTAGTATCAACTGCAGAAGAAATGGCATATCCACAAGCTCAACAACCAGAGCTATCTAAAAAATTAGATAGAATAGCAAAGGAAAACGGAGTTACTGTATTGGGTACAGGAATCAACCCAGGATTAATAATGGATTTACTAGTAATTACACTTACTGGAGCATGTATAGATGTAGAAAAGATTAAAGCTGAAAGAATCAATAACCTTTCTCCATTTGGTCCAGCAGTAATGCATGGTCAAGGAGTAGGTATCACTGTAGATGAATTTAACAAAAGAGTAGCAGAAAATAACTTGGATGGCCATGTAGGATTCCCAGAGTCTATTACTATGATATCAGACGCTTTAGGATGGAAATTAAGCGATGAAATTAAATTAGATAGAGCACCTATAGTTTCATCTGTATATAGAAAAGCTCCATATGCTGAAGTACAAGCTGGGGATGTAGCAGGATGTAATATGAAGGGATTCGGTTATGTAGACGGAGAATTAAAAATTGAAATGCTTCATCCACAACAAGTAGAGCCACAATTAGAAGGCGGTACAACTGGTGATTATATAACTATAACAGGAACACCAAATGTTAATATGAAAATAACGCCTGAAATCCCTGGTGGTATTGGAACTATAGCTATGACTGTTAACATGATTCCAAATGTAATCAACGCAAGACCAGGCCTAAAGACTATGATAGACCTACCGGTGCCAAGAGCAATCATGGGAGATATGAGAGACCTTATAGAAGACTAATAAAAGATAGTGAATAACTAAAAGTGAATAGTGAATAATTTTAGGTAAAGCTTTTGGATAAGCATAGTGTTGTAATTCTGAATGCAGTAAAGAATCTTGTTTTTTAAATATTAGTTATTCACTATTCACCATTCACTGAATTTAAATGGAGGGATATAAATGGATGCAAAACGTGGAGATTGGGTAAGAATTCGTAATGTAGTATTGGAAGTCGGACAAAGATCTACAAGTATTCCAGAGGATACACAAAATGTACCTCTAGAAATGTGGGTAAAAGGATTTTTGCTAGACGAAAGTGCAAATATTGGTGATAAGGTAAAGATAGAAACTTATATTGGAAGAACAGTAGAAGGTAATTTATTAGAAGTTAATCCATATTATAAACATGACTTTGGAAAATTTGTTCCGGAACTTTTATATATAGGTCGTCAAGCAAGAGAATTATTAGCAAAGGATGGTGAATAATAATGACTAGAGATATGAGTTATGATGCAGTTATGGCTAGAAGACCAGAGATAATGAAAGAAGCAGTAGGCATAGATTATGAATTATTTGAATCAGGTAGCGTAGCCTTTGATTATGAAAAGATGATGAGAGAGACTGGATATAGTCTAAATGAAATTGAAGAAATTCAAGGGAAAACAGGAGTTGGTAATACACCTGTACTTGAGTTAAGAAATTTAACTGAATTAGCAAGGAAATTTGCGCCAAAAGGAAAAGGTGCAAGAATATTTGTTAAAGATGAAGCAAGCAATCCTTCAGGAAGCTTCAAAGCAAGAAGAGCAGCCACAGCATGCTATCATGCGAAAAAGTTAGGCTATAAAGGTGTCATAGCTGCTACATCAGGTAACTATGGATCTGCAGTAGCATCTCAAGCAGCAATGCAAGGTTTGAAATGTATTATAGTTCAAGAATGTTATGATTCTAGGGGAGTAGGTCAACCAGAGATAATCGAAAAAGCTAGAGCTTGTGAAGCTTATGGTGCAGAAGTAGTTCAATTATCAGTAGGACCAGAGCTATTCTACACTTTTTTGGTATTGTTAGAAGAAACCGGTTATTTTAATGCTTCTTTATATTCCCCATTTGGTATAGCCGGAGTTGAGACTCTTGGATATGAATTATCTATGGAATTTAGAGAAAGAGAAGGAAAGGATCCAGATGTAGTAGTTATTACAAATGCAGGTGGAGGAAACTTAACCGGTACTGCTAGAGGATTAATTAAGGCTGGAGCAACACATACTCAAATTGTAGGTGCAAGTGTTAGTTTACAAGGACTTCACATGGCATCAGATACTCAATTTAACAAAAAATCATTTACAACAGGACACACTGGATTTGGAATACCATATGCTACTTGGCCAGATAGATCTGATGTACCTAGATCAGCTGCTAGACCAATTAGATATATAGATAGATATGTAACTATGAATCAAGGTTCAGTATTTTATATGACAGAACTTCTAGCTCAAATAGAAGGACTTGAAAGAGGACCAGCAGGAAATACTGCTTTAACTGCAGCTTTTAAACTGGCTCAAGAAATGGATGAAGATCAAATAATTGTAGTACAGGAAACTGAATATACTGGAGCAGGAAAACATATCAATCCTCAACTTACTTTTGCTAGGGAAAATGGTATAAAAATATTAATAGGTGACCCATCAGAAGAAGTACCAGGAGAGAATATAATACTTCCAAAGGATCCATCCTACATTAAGATAGAAGAATTAGATATGAATAAGAACAGAAAATCATTAATAAGAAATGCTATTAATCATATACATGCTACTAAGGTAACAAAAGAAGATTTGGAGTTTTTAGTTGAAGAGACTAAATCTAATATGGAATTTGTGAAAGAAACATTAAATGAATTAGGTGTAAGCTATTAATAGGAGGTTGGAGAATGAGTCGAGAAGATGATTTTCAAGATAGAAGAAAGCATTTAGCTAATTTATCAGAAGAAGAATTGGAAAACAAGTTTTGGGAATTAGCTGAAAAAGTAGTTAATCCAATAGTAGAGTTGGCTAGAAAGAATACATCTCCATCTATTGAAAGATCAGTATTGTTAAGAATGGGTTTCTCAAGTGTAGAAGCTAAATCCATAGTAGATGGTGCCATTGACAGAGGGATAATAGGTAAAGGTGCAGGGCATATAGTCTATAAACTGGCTAAAGAAAAGAATATGACAATAAGGGAAGCAGGACTAAAATTAGGTGAAGGACAAATGTGGGATGATGTTGCAACTTTATTTAAAGGAGGTGCCAACTAATGGAATTAAAACCAAATGAAAAATTGGATATTAAATTAATTTTAGAAGATTTAGATAAATATAGACCAAGAAGAAGAGGTTGGCACTGGAGAGAGGGAGTAGGAGAAAATAGACAAATTGGTAAATTTGAATATTATGATATGTCAGAACCACTTGAGAAAAGTCAACCACTACCTGCAGCTAAATATTTTGACAACATAGATCCACAACCACAGCCAGTAATTACTACTGAAATTGCTTCAGGTAGATTTGAAGATGATATAAGACGTATGAGAATGGCTGCTTGGCATGGTGCAGATCATATAATGGTTATTAGGACTGCAGGGCAATCTCATTTTGAAAGTCTAATTGAAGGAACTCCACAAGGAGTAGGTGGGATTCCTATCACAAGAAAACAAGTTAGAGCTCAAAGAAAAGCCCTAGATTTTATAGAAGATGAAGTTGGTAGACCAATTAATTACCATTCCTATGTATCAGGTGTAGCTGGTCCAGAAATTGCAGTTATGTTTGCAGAGGAAGGTGTAAATGGAGCTCACCAAGATCCTCAATATAATGTTCTTTATAGAAATATTAATATGGTTAGATCCTTTGTTGATGCAGCAGAAGCAAAGAGTGTTATGGCATGGGCAGATATTGCTCAAATAGATGGTGCTCACAATGCTAATGCAACTGCAAGAGAAGCTTGGAAAGTAATGCCTGAGCTTATGGTGCAACATGCGATAAATTCCATGTTTTCTGTAAAAGTTGGAATGAAGAAAGAGAATATTTGTCTTTCAACTGTACCACCAACAGCACCACCAGCTCCTTGTATGAGATTGGATTTACCTTATGCTGTAGCTTTAAGAGAATTATTTAAAGACTATAAAATGAGAGCACAACAAAATACTAAGTACATGGAATCTTCAGCCAGGGAAGCCACTGTTACTCATGTATTGAATCTGTTGATTTCACAACTGACTAGAGCGGATATTCAATCTACAATTACTCCTGATGAAGGAAGAAATGTACCGTGGCATATATATAACATTGAGGCAGTAGATACAGCAAAACAAGCTTTCTCAGGTATGGATGGACTTGGAACAATGGTTGAAATCAAAAGAGATAAAGGTGAATTAGCTGATAAGGTTAGGGAATTAAAAGAAAGAGCTATCCTATTTATGGAAGAAATAATTGAAACTGGTGGATATTTTAATGCAGTAGAAGCTGGATTCTTCGTTGATTCTGGTTATTATCCTGAAAGAAATAGTGATGGCATAATAAGAAAAGCTAATGCAGGAGTAGGAGAAGGAACTGTATATGAAAGAGATAATGACTATTTGGCTCCAGTAACTGCACATTTTGGATATAACAATGTGGAGCAATATGATAAGAGTCTAGTAGAAAATCCAGCTGCTTTAATCGGCGGAGGAACCTTTGAAGATCCTTCTAAAATTATATTCATAGATGAGTTAGATGAAAATGACAATGTTAATGTAAGACTAGAAGAAGTTAAAGACCTAACAAATACATCTAAAATCAAACCTGAAGTACAATGGATGGGAGATGGAATAATTTTAATTACATTATTCTTGCCTACTGAAGAAAGAATAGCAGAATTTGCTGCCATAGAAATAGGAAAGAAAATGGGCTTAGAGGATGTAGAAGTAATCCACAAAGAAGTAATGCAAGCTTCAGAAGGAACTCGTATTGAATTAAAAGGAAAGGTAGCATTTAGTATTGATATTAATGATTTAGTTATACCACCTAAACCAAAGATATTAACAGAAGATGAGATACGAGGAGATATCAAAGAGAAACCAATGAAGATTGTAGCAGCAACTGTTGGTGAAGATGAACACTCCGTTGGAATCAGAGAAATTATAGATATTAAACATGGTGGAATAGAGAAATATGGTGTTGAATGCCATATCCTAGGTACATCAATATCTGTAGAAAAATTAGTTGATGCTGCTATTGAACTTAATGCAGATGCTATACTTTCATCAACAATAATTTCACATGATGATATTCACTATAAAAACATGAAAAAATTAAATGATTTATGTATAGAAAAAGGAATAAGAGATAAGATCATACTTATTGCTGGAGGAACTCAAGTATCCAATGAACTAGCTATAGAATCTGGTATGGATGCTGGATTTGGAAGAGGTACAAAAGGAGAACATGTTGCTACATTCTTAGTTGAAAAGAGAAGAGCGATGAGCAATGAAAATTGATCTATTAGTTGCTGAAATAGGAAGTACCACAACTGTAGTTAATGCATTCAATGATTTAGGCACCTGCCCGAAATTTATCGGGCAGGGTCAATCTGCTACATCTGTATTAGAAGGTGATGTTAATATAGGCTTAAAAGGAGCCATTGAAGACTTAGCAAAGTATCTATCCGTAGAGTTTATCGAGTATAATGAGCTTATAGCCACTAGTTCTGCTGCAGGAGGTCTAAGGATGACTGTTCATGGATTAGTCTATGATATGACAGTTAAAGCGGCTAAAGAGGCTGCATTAGGCGCAGGAGCTAACATAAAGTTCATCACTGCAGGCAAGCTTAGAAAATCTGATTTAAAAAAGATTGAAGAAATAAAACCGAATATCATATTGATTGCTGGCGGAGTAGATTATGGTGAAAGAGATACAGCCTTTTACAATTGTCAACTTATTGCAGAAATGAATTTGAGTATTCCAGTTATCTATGCTGGAAATATAGAAAATCATGAAGATGTGAAGGATGTATTTAGAGAAAAACAATCAGAACTTTATATTGTTGATAATGTTTATCCTAAAATAGATGAATTAAATGTAGAACCTACTAGGAAAGTAATTCAAGAAGTATTTGAGAAACATATAATCCATGCACCAGGGATGGAACATGTAAGGGAAATGGTAACTGGGCCTATTATGCCAACACCAGGAGCAGTAATGGCTGCATCTCATCTTTTATATGATAAAATAGGTGATTTAGTTACAATAGATGTAGGCGGAGCTACAACAGATGTTCATTCTGTTGCAGAAGATAGTGATGAAATATCAAGAATTCTATTAAACCCAGAGCCTAAGGCTAAGAGAACTGTTGAAGGTGATCTTGGAGTTTATATTAATATGATAAACATTGTAGATCTTGTAGGAAAAGAAGAGTTAGTTAAGCAACTTGACATTTCAATGGAAGAACTGGAGGATTTAATTTCCCACCATAAGCCAATTCCAGAAACAGATTTAGAAAAACAATTTGTAGAAAAAATGACTTTATATGCAACTATAATAGCAATTAAAAGGCATGCGGGAGGGCTAAAACATTTATATGGACCAGGTGGTAAGAAGACCGTCGCTGAGGGGAAGGACTTAACCCAAACGAAGTATATTATAGGAACAGGTGGTGCACTAACAAGGCTGCCTAATAGAAAAATGATATTGAAGAAAATTGCACTTTCAAATAAAGGAAATGACTTACTTCCAAACACAGAAGCTAAAATATTAATAGATAATCACTATATTATGGCATCTCTAGGAGTAATGTCTAAAAGATATCCAGAATTAGCATTAAAGCTTTTAGAAAATAGTCTAAAAGAGTAACAATACTGAGGGGGGAAAGAAATGAGCTATCCTAGGATGACCATTGATTTAGAAACTATTCGTAATAATGTAAAGTCTGTAGTTAGGCTATGCAATACTCAAGATATAAAAGTAGCAGGAGTTACAAAGGTATTTTGTGGAGATCCAAAAATAGCTAAAGCATATATTGATGGTGGAGTAAGTTATTTAGCAGATTCTAGAATTGAGAATTTAATTAGATTGAAGGAATTAGATATACCTAAGATAATGCTTAGACTTCCTATGGTATCAGAAGTAGAAAAAATAGTTGAATATGCAGATATATCTCTTAATTCAGAAGTAGAGACCATTACATTATTATCAGAAAAAGCCTTGGAAAAAAACAAAGTCCATAAGATTATTTTAATGGTAGATCTTGGTGATTTGAGAGAAGGATACTACAAAGAAGAATCTCTATTTGAAGATATTGAAAAGATTCTTAAGTTAAGGGGAGTTAAAATCATAGGGCTAGGCACAAATTTGACCTGCTATGGTGGAATTATACCAACCAAAGAAACTCTAGAGAGACTAAGTACTTTAGAAAAACAAATAGAAAAAAGATTTGATATTGAATTAGAGATACTTTCTGGAGGGAATTCTAGTACCGTTCATCTACTACAAGATAATAAAATTAGTGGATTAAATAACTTAAGATTAGGTGAGTCTTTAGTTCTTGGGACTGAATCTGCATATGGCAAGCAATTAGAAGCTACAAAAAATAACGCATTTAAACTTCAAGTGCAGATTATTGAGGTTAAAGAGAAACCTTCACTTCCTACTGGAAACATAGGTAGAGATGCCTTTGGAAATATACCCACATTTACAGATAGGGGAATTCGTAGGAGAATCCTTTGTGCTGTGGGAAAGCAAGATGTTGAATTTGGATCTCTTTATCCCTTAGACGAAGGAATAATTATCCTTGGTGGTAGTTCAGATCACCTTATATTAGATGGGTCTGATAGTGAGATGGATTATAAAGTAGGAGATATTATAGAATTTAGGATGTCTTATGTTGGTATACTAAGAAGCATGACTTCTCAATATATTGGAAAAGACATAATTGAATAATTAGGAGTAGACTAAATAAGCTTTGGAGATATGAATCACCAGGGCTTTTTATTAAAATCTTATGTGTTAAAATGGAACTTGTTTTAAATTGACTAATTCAATTATCTAATATAGTATAATATAATAAATGACTAAATTAATTAGGTGATAATATGGATTTATTTACTTTAAGTATGGAAGAAAAATTGAAAAGAAATGCGCCTTTAGCTGATAGAATGAGACCTACTAAAATCAGTGAATTTGTAGGACAAGATCATTTATTAGGTGAGGGGAAATTTCTATATAGGTCTATTAAGGCAGACAGAATTACATCCATGATATTCTTTGGACCTCCCGGCACTGGGAAAACTACTTTAGCTATGATAATTGCTAATACAACAAATATGATATTTGAAAAACTATCAGCTGTGACATCAGGAGTTAAAGATATTAGGGAAGTCATGGAGAGAGCAGAAGAAAGCTTAAAACTATATAATAAAAGAACAATATTATTCGTAGATGAGATTCATAGATTTAACAAATCACAGCAGGATGCATTACTTCCTTTCGTAGAAAGAGGAATAATTATATTAATAGGTGCTACAACTGAAAACCCCTATTTCGAAGTAAATAAAGCATTATTATCTAGGGTTATGGTGTTAAAATTAGAATCCTTGACTAGAGTTGATTTAAGAAAACTCATCAGTAATGCTTTAAATAATACAGAAAAGGGATTAGGTGAATATAGGATTAATTTATCAGATGAGGCTATAAATTACCTTATTACAATTTCAGAGGGAGATGGTAGAACTATACTTAACTCCTTGGAGATTGGAGTGCTTTCAACTCCTGCAGATGAAAAAGAAATAATACAAATAGATTTAGAAACAATAAAGGAATCTATCCAAATAAAAACAGCAAGCTATGATAAAGATGGGGATGAACATTATGATACTATTTCTGCATTTATAAAAAGTATGAGAGGTTCTGATCCAAATGCAACTTTATACTGGTTGGCAAAGATGATAAATGCTGGAGAAGATCCTAAGTTTATTGCCAGAAGAATAATCATATGTGCATCAGAAGATGTGGGGAATGCAGACCCTAATGCATTAAATATTGCAGTGTCAGCTTTTAATGCAGTGAATCTAATTGGAATGCCAGAAGGAAGAATACCTTTAGCTCAAGCTGCAGTATATATAGCCACAGCTCCAAAGAGCAATGCTGCGTATTTAGGTATTGATAAAGCTTTAGAGGATATCAGATCTAAAGAAATAGGTAAGGTTCCAACACATTTAAGGGATGGATCTTATCCTGGAGCAAAAAACTTGGGAAATGGTATAGGTTATAAATATCCCCATGACTATGAAGGAGCATATATACCACAGCAATACCTACCTGATGAATTCGTAGGTAAAAAATACTATGAACCTACAGAAAATGGATATGAGAAGGAAATAAGAAAAAGATTACAATAACCTAAGATTTAATAGATTGCTTTTATAAGAATTGTAAATTAAATTAATATTACGTTTTCAGTAGGATATTCTAGGAGGCAAATTATGAACAGGATTGCGGAAAGAATAGAGCAAGTTGCAGTGGAATTAACAAACCAACTTAGTGTAGTTGATACGCCGGGAGAGTTAGATTCCGTACAAAAAGTTTATGATATATTTTCAGAAATGAATTATTATAAAGAAAACCCTGAGCATTTAAGATTTGTAGATGCAATTAATGATAAACTTGGCAGAAAATCTGTTTTAGCAATGTTAAAGGGAAAGAAAGGAAATAGTAAAAAAACTGTACTAATGATAGGTCATACAGATACAGTTGGTATTTCTGATTATGGTAGTTTAAAAGAATATGCACATAAACCCTATGAGCTAACAGAAAAGTTTAATGAAATAGCGTCTACATTACCAGAAGAAGTAAGAAAAGACTTGGAGTCAGGAGAATACTTATTTGGTAGAGGACTTTTCGATATGAAAATAGGTGATGCTATTATAATAGCTTTGATGGAAGAAATATCAAAGGATATTGAAAATTTTGAGGGTAATCTAATTTTTGGTGCTGTCTGTGATGAAGAAGGAAATTCAAGTGGTATGCTATCTCTAGTACCAGAACTAGTTAAGATACAGGAACAAGAAGATCTTGAATATCTAGCACTTTTAGATACAGATTATATGACATCAGAGTTTGAAGGTGACGAAAATAAATATGTTTATATAGGAACAGTAGGCAAGTTAATGCCATCATTTTATGTAGTGGGAAAAGAAACTCATGTAGGTGAAGCCTTTAAGGGAATAGATCCAAACCAAATAGCTTCTTCTATTACCAATAGAATCAATTTAAATGCTGATTTTTGTGATGTAGCTGAAGGGGAGGTTTCGCTTCCTCCAATTACTTTAAAACAAAGAGATTTGAAGCCAGAGTATTCAGTGCAAATAGCGAAAACATCTACTTTGTTCTTTAACTATGCAACACATAAGAGTACACCAGATGAAGTACTGGTAAAAATGAAAAATGCTGCTAAAGAAGCTTTCCAATTCACTATTGATAACTTAAATGTACAATATGAAAGGTTTTGTAGCTTGGCAGGTAGAGAATATAAAAAACTTCCTTTTGAAGCAAGAGTGTTATCATATGAAGAATTATACAATGCAGTAAAATCAGAGATAGGAAATGAGCTTGATGAAAGAATTGCAAAAATTACAGAGGAAATGCTAAATGATGAATTAATTGACCAAAGAGATTTCTCATTAAAGCTAGTGGAAGCAGTCCATGGATTATGGTCTGATAGAGAACCAGTTGTCATAGTATATTATACTCCACCATATTATCCTCATATTTATGTAGAGGGAAAAGCACCAAAAGAAAAAGCATTACTTGATGCGGTGGCAAATGCTATAAATACAACTGAATCAGACTATAATTTGGTTTATAAAAAGTTCTTCCCTTATATTTCAGATTTGAGTTATGGAGCAGCACCAAAGGATCCCAAAATTATAGCAGCTTTAAAGGATAATATGCCTGGTTTTGGTACAAAATATAATTTACCATTGGAAGATATGCAAAAGCTAGATTTACCAGTATTAGATATAGGAGCATTTGGAAAGGATGCTCATAAATTTACAGAAAGAATTGAGAAGAAATATTCCTTTGAAGTAGCACCTATATTAGTGTATAAAACTATAATGAATCTTTTAAAGTCTAGTTAAGTTAAATTATAAAAGAATCTTCCTTGTAGGACATTCCTTATACTATAAGTATGATAAAATGGATATAATAAAGCTAGAAATTTCTTATGGATAACAAAAAATAAAGATTATTATTTAAATTCATTGACAATAGCAAATAATATAACTATAATAATATAAAAGTAGAAAAGAACTAAGATGGGAAGAGTAGGTACAAGAAGTAGTTAAAGGGAGTCGATAATAGTGAGACATCGGCACGAAGCTTGTATTGAAGAACAGCCCGGAGTTTCTAACCGAAATCTTAAGATAGTAGGCTTAGACGGAATCACACCGTTACAAGTGAAGCACATATATTTGTGTGTTAAAGTGGCTATTAGCAATTAGGGTGGTACCGCGGAAGATAAACTTTCGTCCTTTTGGACGAAGGTTTTATTATTTTTTGAGGAAATGAATGAAAAATGAAAGGAGAATGAAAATGAAAACAACTATTAGAAGTATTTATAATGACACGGACAAATATTTAAATCAAGAAATTCAACTTAGTGGATGGATAAGAACATCAAGATCATCAAAGACCTTTGGATTTATTGAGCTAAATGATGGAACCTTCTTTAAAAACATTCAAATTGTTTTTGAAGAAGGATTAGAGAATTTTAAGGAAATAGAAAAATTAGCCCTTAGTTCATCTATTATAGTTAGAGGTACATTAGTGCCAACACCAGAAGCGAAACAACCCTTTGAAGTAAAGGCTGGTGAAATTGAAGTTGAAGGATATTCAACTGCCGACTATCCATTACAAAAGAAAAGACACACTTTTGAGTATATGAGAACTATTGCTCATTTAAGACCGAGAAGTAATACATTCAATGCAGTATTTAGAGTAAGATCAGTACTTGCTTATGCAATACACAAATTTTTCCAAGATAGAGGATTTGTATATGTGCATACTCCAATCATCACAGCATCTGATGCTGAGGGTGCAGGAGAAATGTTCAGAGTATCCACTTTGGATTTTGATAATGTACCGCTAACTGAAAACAAAGAGATAGATTATTCAAAAGATTTCTTTGGTACAGAAGTAGGATTAACTGTAACTGGTCAACTAGAGGGTGAAGCCTTTGCTCATGCATATAGAGATATATATACTTTCGGGCCTACCTTTAGAGCAGAAAACTCTAACACTGCTAGACATGCAGCAGAATTTTGGATGATAGAACCAGAGATAGCCTTTGCTGATCTTGTAGATAATATGCAATTAGCTGAAGATATGATGAAATATATAATCAATTATGTGATGGAAAATGCAAAAGAGGAAATGGAGTTTTTTAATAACTTTGTAGATAAGGGATTAATTGAAAGACTAGAGAATGTAGTGAATTCAGAATTTGGAAGGGTAACCTATACTGAAGCCATAGAACTACTAAAGAAATCAGGAGAAGAGTTCCAGTTTCCAGTAGAATGGGGCATGGATTTACAGACTGAGCATGAGAGATATATTTCAGAGAAAATATTTAAAAAACCAGTATTTGTAACTGATTATCCGAAGGAAATAAAAGCATTCTACATGAGAATGAATGAAGATAATAAAACAGTAGCCGCAATGGATTTACTAGCTCCAGGAGTAGGGGAAATAATTGGTGGATCTCAAAGGGAAGAAAGACTTGATGTATTAGAACAAAAGATAATTGATATGGGATTAGATAAAGAAGACTACTGGTGGTATCTAGAGTTAAGAAAATTTGGTGGTACAAAACATGCTGGATATGGTCTTGGATTTGAGAGAGCTGTTATGTATATAACAGGAATGACAAACATAAGAGATGTAATTCCTTTCCCAAGAACAGTAGGGTCTGCAGAATTTTAAATATGAAAAAGGTAGTGCAGATTCTGCACTACCTTTTTTACCCACATAAATTCTAAGAAAACAACTAATATGATGTAATGACCAATTCACCAGGCTTTGAATCTCATGTTAGAAAACTAAATAAACTTATAGACTTAGATGATCTCAATGATTTTAATTCTTCTAAGGATTTGCCAGTGATTCAAAACATAAGCTATTAACTGTAAAATCTAATACCAATCCAACGGTTTACCAATTAGGATTTGAAAATATAGTGGATGAAGATGAAAGACAAGAGTTTTTCTTAAGGACAGATTTTATCGCAGAAAAGTTAAAATAGCTAAGTTAAAATCCTATCAAAAGACTATATTACATCTCATAACAAAACATAATGCTTGAAGGATATAAATAGGGATAAACTATAGCTGGTTTAAAATTGGCAACTTTAGGGAAATATGATATAGTAGATATAATATGAAAATTGAGAAAAATGATCAATATTAAATATAAATAGACCTTTGACATAAAATCGCCTACTTTTAGAATATTAACAGATAAAGTCTATAACATCCGCATATGGATGTAAGAAGTGTAATAGAAAATAAATACAGTTATTAAACTGTAAATATATTATATTAGGAGGAGAGATTATGAAAAAAAGATATTTAAAGTCCTTAGTAATTATTTTGGTATTTACATTAATAATCACAGGAATACCGCTAAAAGGATTTGCAAAAGAAGAGGATTTAAGTAAGGATATTCAAAAGATTAAATCTCTATTTAATATAGGAGATGAATATGAGCATTTTAATAATAGTAAATATGATAGGTCCGATGGTAATTATGAAACTAATCTATCTTGGAGTGGTCAAAATAAACACTTAAATGTGACAATTGATGAAGAAGGAAATATAATAAGTTATTACAAAGATGAATATGATAATGGTAGAAATGCAAGAGTTTATAAATTTCCTAAAACAACAAAAAAAGATGGAGAAAAAACAGCTAAAGAATTTATAAAAAAATTATATCCTGAGATATTAGAAAAAATCGAAATTAATGTTGAAGCTAATAGTTACAGTTTATATAGTAGAGAAAACTTAAGAGAATATACATATAATTTTACAAGAGTAGAAAATGATATGTTCTACAATGGAAATAATGTATATATTGGTGTAGATACTCAAACTGGAGAAGTAAGAAATTTCGGTATTAATTGGGAAAAGGATTTAAAATTTGTAGATACAAAGGACACTATATCAAAAGATGAAGCAAAAGAAATATATAAGGATAATATAGATTTAGAATTAGTATATAAAGTAAAGGATACAGATGAAGAGACAAAATCATACTTAGGATATAATATAATAGACACAGATAAAACAGTAGATGCTAAAACAAAAGATGTATTGATTACTTCATATAAATACATGTATTCAGTATATGGATCTCAATTCAATAAAATTATGGCAAAGATATCAATAGAAGAAGAAAACAAGCTAATAGATTCTAAAAAGATTATAAGTAGAAAAGAAGCAGGTAAAAAACTAGTAGATACATTTAAACTAGGAGAAGGATATGAAGTAGATGATTATACACTAATAGGTAGTAAAGAAAAAGATATATATGTATGGGAAGTAATGGTGATGAAACGTGTTGGAAACAGTGCTAGCGGTACTGGATCAAGAGTAAATGCTAAAACTGGAGAGATAATAAGTTTTTATGATCCTGGATCATGGGAACAGGAAGAAGAAAAATCAAAATATAATAAAGGAGAATTACTTGCAAAAGCAAAAGAATTTATAAAAAATAGCAATGCTGAAAATTATGAAGAGGTAGAATATGTAGAAGACAAAAATGAAGATTTAATTTATGATCGAGAAAATACATCAAACTTTGTTTTTATAAGAAAAGTTAACGATATTAAGGTAGAAAATAATGGATTTAGGATATCTTTAAGTAATGTAACAGGTAATGTATTATCATACGATTATAACTGGAATGATTTAGAATTTGAATCTCCACAGAATATTATAGACAAAAATGAAGCTAAAGAAATACTATTAAAAGATAGAGAATTAGATTTACAATATCAAATAGAAAACAAGGAAAAAGAGAATGTTAAGCTAGTATATGATTTTGAAGACAAATATTTAGTGGTAGATGCTAAAAAAGGAGAAGTAATAGATAATAGAAAAGAATTATTAGGAAAAACAGAAAAACAAGAATATAATGACATACAAAATAGCTTTGCTAAAAATCAAATAATCAAATTACAAGATTATATTATTTTATTCGAAGGTGAAGAATTCCAACCCAAACAAGAAATAATACAGAAAGAGTTTCTAAAATTACTTGTACAAACCAAAGATATATATTATATACCTGAAGACGAAAACTATATGTATGAAAGATTTATTAGAGACGGCATACTAAAAGAAGAAGAAAAAGATATGGAAGCAAAACTAACAAGAGAAGAAGCCGTAAAATATATAGTTAGAGTTTTTGGGCAGGAACCCCTAGATAATTTAGGTGATATATATAAGGTAGAATATAAGGACGCAGATAAAATATCAACTAATTTAAAGGGACATATAGCAATAGCTAAAGGATTAGGGTTTATAAGTGGTGAAGGAAACTTTAGACCAAAGGATAATTTAACAAGAGAAGAAGCAGTAGTTTTAATATACAATATATTAAATAGAGACAATTAAAATTTTGAGATAGAAGTAATTACAAATATTTTAAAATAGTCTTGATTTTATATGTTTTGTTGGATATAATAGATTTTAAATTAATAAATACTATGAATGGAAGTATTAGGTTGGATATCTTTTGTAGAGAGCTGTCGGTTGGTGAAAGACAGTATTGATGAAGACTGAACTCGTCCTTGAGTAACTAAGGTGAATCTAGTAGTCTTAGTCGGTTTAATGCCGTTATATTTTGAGTGGATAGCAATATCAACAAGAGTGGTACCGCGGAACTAACCTTTCGTCTCTATTAGAGACGAAAGGTTTTATTTATTTTTGGGCAAGAAACTTAATGTAGGGGCGACCTTTGATCGTCAGAAAATAAGGAGGAATGAATATGAGAGAATATAAGCCAAATGAAATCGAAAAGAAATGGCATAGTATCTGGGAAGAAAGACAGCCATTTAAGGCATCAAACAGTAGTGACAAACCGAAGTTTTATGCATTAGTAGAGTTCCCATATCCATCAGGGGAAGGACTACATGTAGGGCATCCTAGGCCTTATACTGCACTTGATATTGTATCTAGAAAGAGAAGACTGGAAGGATATAATGTTTTATTCCCAATGGGATGGGATGCATTTGGATTACCAACAGAGAATTATGCAATAAAACACAAGATTCATCCAGCAATAGTTACAGAGAAAAATGTAGCTAGGTTTAAAGCACAATTGCAATCCATAGGATTTTCCTTTGATTGGTCAAGAGAAGTAAATACTACAGATCCACATTACTATAAATGGACTCAATGGATATTCTTGAAATTATTTGAAAAGGGATTAGCATATAAGCAAGAGATGCCTATAAACTGGTGTCCATCTTGCAAAGTTGGTCTAGCAAATGAGGAAGTTATTCAAGGTACTTGTGAAAGATGTAGTGGAGAGGTAGTTAGAAAGGTTAAGAATCAGTGGATGTTGAAGATAACTGAGTATGCAGATAGATTAATTGAAGACTTAGACAAGGTAGATTATATTGATAGGGTAAAGGCTCAACAAACCAATTGGATAGGTAAATCTGAAGGTGCAGAAGTAGACTTTCAAATAGCTGGAAAAGAGGATAAGTTGAGAGTATTTACAACTAGACCTGATACATTATTCGGATCAACCTATATGGTTATAGCAGCTGAACATCCTTTAATAGAAAAATATAAAGATGCTATAGAGAACCTAGAAGAAATTAAGGAGTATCAAAACGAAGTAAGCAAAAAATCAGATTTTGAAAGAACTGAATTATCAAAGGATAAAACAGGAGTTGAAATAAAAGGTATAAAAGCTATAAATCCTGCTTCAGGAAAAGAAGTTCCTATTTGGATATCTGACTATGTACTAATGACTTACGGTACTGGTGCAATTATGGCAGTACCAGGACACGATACTCGTGATTGGGAATTTGCAAAGAAATTTAATCTTCCTATTGTAGAAGTAATAAAAGGTGGAGATATAGAAAAAGAAGCCTATACAGACACTGCAGAAGGGATAGTTGTAAATTCTGATTTTATTAATGGAATGGAAGTAAAAGAAGCAAAAGACCATATGATCAAATGGTTAGAAGAAAAGGAACTTGGTACTAAAAAGGTTAACTTCAAACTTAGGGACTGGGTATTCTCTAGACAAAGATATTGGGGAGAACCAATACCTCTAGTTCATTGTAATGAATGTGGATGGGTACCAGTAGCAGAAAAAGAGCTACCTATTATGCTACCAGATGTAGAAAACTATGAACCTACAGACAATGGGGAATCACCATTGGCAAATATTAAAGACTGGGTAGAGACCAGCTGTCCAAAATGTGGTGGCAAGGCTCGTAGAGAAACTGATACAATGCCACAATGGGCTGGATCTTCATGGTATTTCCTAAGATATATAGATCCATGCAATGAAGCAGAATTTGCCTCTCAAGAAGCATTAGAATATTGGTTACCAGTAGATTGGTATAATGGCGGCATGGAGCATACTACTCTTCATCTACTTTATTCAAGATTCTGGCATAAATTCCTATATGATATAGGAGTAGTGCCTGTAGCTGAACCCTATGCAAAGAGAACATCTCATGGTATGATACTAGGAGATAATAACGAAAAGATGTCTAAATCCCGTGGAAATGTTATAAACCCTGATGAAATAGTAAGAGATTATGGAGCAGATACTTTAAGGACCTATGAAATGTTTATTGGAGATTTTGAGAAGTCTGTACCTTGGTCAGAAAATGGAGTTAAAGGCTGTAGAAGATTCCTTGAAAGAGCTTGGAAACTTCAAGATATTCTTGTTGATGGTGAAGGATATACTAAGGAATTGGAATCAAGTATCCACAAGACTATAAAAAAGGTATCTGAAGACTTTGAAACATTGAAATATAACACAGGGATAGCAGCTTTAATGTCTTTATTAAATGAATTTAATGACCATGGCAGTATAAGAAAAGAAGACCTAAAGACATACATTGTACTACTAAATCCAGTAGCACCTCATATTACGGAAGAACTATGGGAAATATTAGGATTAGAAGGATATCTACACGATACTACATGGCCAAAATATGATGAAGAAAAAACTAAAGATAAAGTAATAGCTCTTCCAGTCCAGGTCAATGGTAAGGTAAGGGGTACTATAGAGGTTAACATTGATGATTCACAAGAAGTAGTTAGAGCAAAAGCTCAAAGAGATGAAAATGTAAATAAATTCTTAGAAGGAAAACAAATAGTTAAGGAAATATTCGTTGCAGGCAGGATATATAATATAGTAGTTAAATAATGTAATGAAAACAAACCACATCATAGATGGGGTTTGTTTTTCTAAAACAATATCATAACAAATATACTCATAATTGATAATAAGCTCTATGGAGAAATTTACTAACAATGAAGTAAATTATTATATAAAGGGGCTTATGATCATACTAACTAATACTGCAATAAAGATTATCTTGTAAAATAGATTAGAATATGAAATAATATAATAATTCTGCTAGTATAATATTAGCAGAATTATTTCATTAAAAGGAGGTAGTATAATGATAAAGATAATAACAGATAGTACTAGTTATATTCGTAAGGAATATGCTGAAAAAGAGAATGTAGATATTGTTCCATTGAACTATGTTTTCGGAGAAGAGAATGGGAAGGAGAAATATCCGGGAGAATTTGAAGAATTTTTCAACAAACTAAGTAGTACAAAGTTATTTCCTTCAACATCTCAACCTTCAGCAGGTGAATTTCTGACTGTATTTAACAAAGCATTTGATGATGGATATGAAGAAATAATAGCAATTCTTTTATCTTCTAAACTAAGTGGCACTTACAATAGTGCAGTACTTGCAAAGAATATGTTAGAGAATAAAAGGATTACTATTATTGATTCTGAGATGGCAGCTTCAAACCTAAGATTTTTAGTGGAAGATGCAGTTGAAATGGCTAAGGAAGGAAAAACATCCGAGGAAATAGGAACCCATGTAAACTCTAAAAAACTTGGCATGCAAGTTTTGTTAACCACAGATATCTTAGAGTATCTAAGTAGAGGTGGAAGAGTTTCATCAGTACAATCTATGGTTGGAAATTTATTGAATATTAAGCCTGTAATTGAGCTAAAAGATGGTGAACTAAAATTATTAGAAAAAATAAGGAGCAAAAATAAGGCAATATCAGCAATAATAGATAAAGTTCCTAAGAATGTTCAAAAGATAAGTATATGCCATATATTAGTTGAGAATGAAGCGGAGAAATTGAAACTTGCTTTAGAAGACAAGTTCCCAGAAATAATGATTACTATAGATGAATTAGGGCCAGTTGTGGGTTCTCACTTAGGACCTGGCGGTATAGGTATTTGTTTTTATTAATATTAATTTCAAAATGATAGAATTGTAAGCTTAAAATATTCTAATATCTCAAAAAATTCCCTATCTAAGAATAACCTTAGATAGGGAATTTTTATTTAAGATATTGTAAGATCTAGAATACTTTTCTATACCTTTGGTAATACTATATTGATGTAATCAAGTTTACATAAGGAGGAAAAAATGATAGTTGGAATTCCAAAGGGACTTTTATATTATAAATATCATCCATTTCTACAAACATTTTTTAGGGAGCTTGGAGCTGAGATAATAACATCAGATGATACTAACAAAGAAATATTAAATGAAGGTGTAAAACACTGTGTAGATGATGCTTGTCTGCCTGTTAAAATATTTCATGGCCATGTTTTTTCTTTAAAAGATAAATGCGATATGATTGTAATTCCGAGAATAATGCAGCTCAGAAACAGGGAATATATATGCCCAAAATTCTGTGGACTGCCAGAAATGATTATCAATAGTATTCCGGATATGCCAAGGACTATTACAGAGCCTATTTATGCCACATCAAGAAAGCAGCTATATAATTGGGCAGAAGTGACAGGTAGCATAATAACAAAAGATAAACTTAAGATTAAGAAGGCATTTAATAAAGCTATAGATATACAAAAAGATTATTCAACTGGAATAAAGGACAAAGATTATAAGTTGAATATTGGCTTAGTAGGTCATCCTTATAATATTTATGATACCTTTACCAATATGAATATAGTTAATAAACTTAATAAACTAGGAGTAGGAGTAATGACGGAAGAATATGTAGATGAGGATTCAATTGATTCAGAAGTTGCTAATCTTTATAAAAAACCTTTTTGGACATTTGCAAGAAATTCTTACGGTTTTACAGCACATGCAACTGAGAAAAAATTAATTGACGGAGTTATATACATATCATCATTTGCATGTGGAATAGATTCTGTGGTAGTTGAGCTTATTAAAGATAAAATAAATGATTTTCCATTTATGATTTTAAAGTTAGATGAGCATACTGGTGAAGCTGGTCTTGATACAAGGGTAGAGGCTTTCGTAGATATGCTAGAAAGGATTTGTTAAAATGAAGATAACAGCCCCACATTTGGGAAATACTTATCTAGCAGCGAAAGCATTATTCGATGGTCTTGAAATAGATTATGTTATCCCACCATTAAATAATAAGTTAGCTTTAGAAATGGGCTCTTTACATTCTCCTGAGGAAATGTGTTTGCCCTTTAAAATAATGATAGGAAATTATTTACAAGCAATAGAAACGGGAGCAGATACAATAATACTTCCAGGATCCTGTGGTCCATGCAGGTTTGGTGAATACTGTGAAATACAAATGAATGTACTGAAAAAGCTTGGATTAAACCTAGAGTTTATAGTGATAGATTCTCCATCGGATATTGGGATTAAAGAATTATTTAATAGGATAAATAAGATATCATCTAATAGTAGCAAGCTAAAATATGAAAAGATAAGAGCTTTATCTAATTCAATTAAGGTTATGAATTTGATTGATGATATAGAGGCAAAGGCTCATTATCTTGCAGGCTATGAAATCATACAAGGTAAATGTAAAAACATATTAAATGATTGTAAGAGAGAAGCTTTAAAATGTAATGATCCGAACGAAATGATCAGATTGCTATTGGAATATAGAGGGAAAATAAACAATGTAAAGATAGACAGAAATAAAAATCCTATTAGAATAGCTATAATAGGTGAAATATATACAATAATTGAGCCATTTTCTAATCTATATATCGAAGACAAACTTATGGATTATGGAGTTTCAACTAAAAGAAGGATAACACCTAGCTGGTGGGTTAAGAATACTACTTTGCTCCCTACTGGATTAAATTCGCTTGATTTGAAAAGAGGATCCAAAGAATATCTACCACTTAATGTAGGTGGTCATGCAAGAGAATGTATAGGTGAAGCAATTTTAGCCTACGAAGAAGGATTTGATGGAGCTATTCAAATATTTCCAATGGGATGTATGCCTGAAATTGTTTCAAAATCAATACTACCAAAGATATCAAAGGATAAAGACTTTCCTATAATGTCCCTTGTAGTAGATGAAATGACTGGGGAAGCAGGATATATTACTAGAATAGAAGCATTTATAGATTTGCTTGAAAGGAGAAAGGTTAATGTACTATCTAGGTGTTGATGTAGGTTCAGTAAGTACTAATTTGGTGCTTATAGATAATAAAGCCAATGTAATAGATAAGATTTACTTGAGGACAAAAGGAAATCCTATTAAGGCAGTTCAGGAAGGACTAAAAATTTTCAAGGATAATTATAATGGAATAAAGATTAGTGGTGCTGGAACCACAGGAAGTGGAAGGCAGATTGCTTCAACATTAATAGGAGCAGATGCAGTAAAGAATGAAATAACGGCTCACGCAGTTGCAGCTCTTGAAATTGATAAAAATGTGCGAACAATAATTGAAATAGGGGGGCAGGATTCAAAAATAATAATACTTAGAAATGGAGTTGTCTCTGACTTTGCAATGAATACAGTATGTGCTGCAGGTACTGGTGCATTTATTGATAGGCAAGCAGAAAGGCTGGAAATTCCTATTGAAGAATTCGGAGATTATGCACTAAAATCTAATACAGCAATAAGAATTGCTGGGAGATGTGCAGTATTTGCTGAATCAGACATGATACACAAACAGCAGCTTGGGTATAATAAGTCGGATATAATAAAAGGGCTTTGCGATGCATTAGTTAGAAACTATCTTAACAATATTGGTAAGGGAAAAGAAATTACTCCAAAGATATTTTTTCAAGGAGGAGTTGCAGCAAATAAAGGTATAAAAGCAGCCTTTGAAAATGCACTAGGCTTTGAGGTAATGATTCCAGAAAATTTTAATGTAATGGGTTCCATAGGTGCAGCAATAATTTCTAAATCCGCAGTAGAAAAATCAGGAAAAACAAATTTCAAAGGATTTAATCTTGCTGATAGCAAATTTAATTCTATTAGCTTCGAATGTGAAGGATGTACCAATAGATGCGAAGTTGTTAAGATAAATGAAAATGATCATACCGTAGGTTGTTTTGGAGATCGGTGTGGAAAATGGAGTAACAAGATTGCATAATTAAAATTCTAAGAATAAAAAACTCTACATGTATTTGTTTACATGTAGAGTTTTTTAATATGCTGTCCATCCTCCATCTACTGGCAGGGATTGGCCGTTTCCATAAGCAGAATCATCGCTTGCTAAAAATAGTCATATTGATTGAAAATGATGGGTATATAAATTTTTGATCAATATTTCTACTCTGAATATTCTAAAATATCTCCTGGTTGACATTGTAACTCACGACAAATAGCTTCTAATGTAGAAAATCGAATGGCTTTTGCCTTGTTAGTTTTTAAAATTGATAAATTTGAATTTGTAATACCAACTCGTTCTGCCAATTCATTCAAGCTGATCTTTCTTTTAGCCATCATTACATCAAGATTTACAGTAATCAATTTAATTCCTCCTATACAGTTAAGTCATTTTCATCCTTTATGTCTATAGCCATTTTAAAAACATCAGCCAATATAAAAGCTAAAAGACAGAGGATGATGTAAAAGAGGGACATTGGTTTTAAAGAGCCAGAAGGAGTACCGATTAAGTCAATACCAGTATAATTTGGCTTTGAATAATTGCTTATGGCATCTATAACTCCAACAGAAAGAATATAATATCCAATTTTTTTAAAGTGTATAATATTCTCAGTTGTAAAAGGATTTTTTTCTTCAATTGATTTAAGAACTTTTCTTAAGGCAAGTATAATCATAAAATAACAACCAAAAAATAGTAATGAGAAAATAAAAGATAAAACAGTATTCTTTATTCCATTATTATCAATTGCTGCGATAGTAGAAATCATTGATAAAAAAAGTAATAGAAGAAAAAAACTGCCTATGACATTTAATAATCCTTTCAAAACTTTTACTCTCTTAACATACTCCATAATCAATAGCAACTCCCTTCAATATATTTTATATATGATACAATATAAATTATTGTTTGTCAATAATAAATAGTTACAAAACAATATATAATATACAATAAACAATAAAAGTATGCAATTTATTTTGTGTAAAAATGCAATCATTTCTCTTAATACTTCTTTTGACAATGAACTTATAAAAAATGCTCTTTTCTGGTTTTCATCTTAGTTAGATTCTTGCCAGAAAAGAGCATTTATTCTCACAAAAGAATAGCTTGTTTTGCATTACCATCTATCTGCTATCTTCAATATTGAAAAGGATGGTTAACAAATATTAAAAGTCATCTGTAAACAGTTTTTCTATAGTATTCACATCATAACCAGCTTTTAGAGGTTTTACTGCTGGTCCTTCAATTACCTTTCCTTCATAACTAAACCTAGATCCATGACAAGGGCAATCCCAAGACTTTTCTGCAGAATTCCAATTTAATTCGCATCCCATATGTGTACATGTAGTATTTACTATATGAAGTTTGCTTTCTTCATCCCTATATACTCCGACTCTTTCTCCGTCTATTTCCATTATATTTCCTTCACCATTTTGGATATGAACATTCTCATCTAAAGGAGAAAGTTTACCTTTTAAAAGATGTTTTGCTACATCAGCATTTTCTACTACAAAGTCTTTAGCAGATGCAGCAATAGTCTTGCGTGATGGATTATAAACATCTTGCCATGGACTTTCGCCTTTGATAATAAGATCCCTAAGAATCATAGAAGAGACTGTACTATTTGTCATTCCCCACTTTTGAAAGCCAGTTGCTACATAGAGGTTTGGCGTATTTGAAGTAAAATGACCAATATACGGCAATCCATCTAAGGTCATGCAATCCTGAGTAGACCACCTATAGGGAATGTCTTCCACAGTAAATATATCTTTTGCATAATCAATTAATGCTTTATAATGTCTATTTGTATCTTCACCTTGACCAGTTTTATGACTCTCCCCAACTACAAGTATTAGTTCACCATCAGATGTGCTTTGATGTCTTAATGAACGGGTAGGCTCTTCAGTATTTATATACATTCCACCAGGATATTTTTCCTTTGCTTTAATACCAACAATATAAGATCGTTCAGGATAAATTCTAGCAAAGTACATGCCATGTTTGTTATAAAAAGGATAATGAGATGCGATAATAGCCTTCTCAGCTGTAACCTTTTTTCCTTGGTCAGTTGTAATAATATAACCATTATCTTCTTCAATATCTACAGCCCTAGTTCGTTCAAATATAAGAACTCCTTTTTCATGAATGACCTTTGCTAAAGAAGACAAATACTTAAGTGGATGAAATTGGGCTTGATTATCAAATCGAATGGCTCCTTTGATAGATATAGGGAAAGGGATTTCTTCTACATAAGAAGCAGAGATTCCCAAGCTTGATGCAGCTTTAACTTCATGATGAATTTTTTGTAGATACTCTTCCTCTTGAGCATATACGAATGCTGATTGAGAGATATAATCACAATCAATATTATTTTCTTCAGCAATCTTTTTTATTTCTTTGATTGCTGTTTCATTAGCAATAGCATATTGCTGTGATAATTCTGCTCCCATCTGATTTTGAATCTTGCTATAAATAAGATCATGCTGTGATGTAATTTTTGCAGTCGTATGCCCTGTAGTACCATGACCAACTTGATTGGATTCAAGAACAGCAATGCTTAAGCCTTCTTTTTCTAATTGATAGGCACATTGAATACCTGATAATCCACCACCTATTATAGCTATGTCTACATTGATATCTTCCTGTAAAGTAGGGTAATTAATTACATCTGTTGATGCAATCCAATAAGAAAGAGGTTGATCGTGAAAATGCTTTTGATTATTAAGATTCATACTAATCCTCCGTATACATAATATTTTCAATATATGTATTTTGACCTATTCAATACAAAATATTCAGATATTCGATCATAGAAAAGACTATTGGATAATATCCAACAGTCTTTTCTAACTTTTAAATAAACTTTTTATCTGCCAACTGCAGATGGCTTCTCGGCTCACTTTGAGAAAAAGCCTTTTTCATCAGAAACTCAGTAATTAACCTCACCTGAGTGACGATTAATAATAATATATTCTTCACCCTTCATAAATCTCATTTCCATATGGTCACCTCCTGTCTATAGTTTTCTCATTATTGATAAAAACTATACAGCGTGAGGTAAATATAGATAGAACTTATAGGACAGGGGTCATAATAAAGATAAAAGCACTTAAAAACAAACAACAACACATCTTCTTGGAATACATATTACTTGCCCTATTTGTAGAAAGTTAGGATTAATACCTGGATTGGCATTAATAATAGCTTGCACAGTTACATTAAATCTTTGAGCAATTGAAAACAAAGTATCTCCAGCCATTACCGTGTAAAGAAATCCATTAGGACATGGAGGTGTTGGTGGTGTAGATCTTGGAATACATATTACTTGACCTATTTGTAAAAAATTAGGATCAATTCCTGGATTGGCATTAATAATAGCCTGCACAGTTACATTAAACCTTTGAGCAAGTATAAACAAAGTATCTCCAGCCACTACTGTATAGAGAAATCCATTAGGACATGGAGGTGTTGGCGGAGTAGTTCTTGGTATACATATTACTTGCCCTATTTGTAAAAAGTTTGGATTAATTCCTGGATTGGCATTAATAATAGCCTGCACAGTTACATTAAATCTTTGGGCAATTGAAAACAAAGTATCTCCAGCCACTACTGTATAAAGAAATCCATTAGGACATGGAGGTGTCACTCTCGGTATACATATAATTTGGCCTATTTGCAATCTATTAGGATCAATACCTGGATTGGCATTGATGATAGCCTGCACAGTTACATTAAATCTTTGAGCAATTGAAAACAAAGTATCTCCAGCCATTATTGTATATTGAAAGCTCCCAGGTGGGCATATTTGTTCTATTTGATAATTTTCATTCATAATGTTCATCCTTTCTTTAAAATATTTGTTACTATATATAATATGCAGGTATAGGCTTGGGTGCTAAACAAATTCACTGATAGGATACTATCTTAATGTAGAACTGAATATAAAAGTTTATATAGAAGACCTTAATTAAGAAGGCTATAAGACAATTGTTGTTGGGCTGTAAGTCATTTATTGAGAAGTAAAATTCGTGAAAATAGAACTAAAGCTTATGCAAGAATAAAAAGTGGGAATTTATATCCAAATATACATGGTGTTGTCCTATAGGACCTTTGGGATTCCAGTTACATCAAAATGAAGATGCGAATATGGAACATTGAAAACTGAATAATACGGTATTAAAATAGAAATTTGATATAATAATATAGAAAATATGGTATAATTTTCTTGTTAGAATAATTAGGTTAGTAGAATATGGCTAACATATTATCATCCTAGGGGAGAAAATTAATGACTCTAAAAGAAAATAAAATTATTAAGAATATAACAATAATCATTAATACTATATTTTGCTTAATATTTCCATTAAGTGTTGTGGGAGCAATAGTTTCTCCAATGGTGTTTGATGCTCCAGGATCAACTGAAGACTTTTATACAAATATATTTTTCTACTCTACTTTCTCAATGCCAATAGTTATCTTAATATCTGTAGTAACATCATTATTATTTTTGTTCAGATTAAAATCATATAAAAAAGCATTTTTATTTAGTTTACTACCAGTAATAAATTTTACCGTAATTTATTTCCTTTATTTTTTGGGTTGATATTATTTAAAAGTGAAGGTTTGATATTTAAAATACTGTATTAATGTATTGGGCTTAAAATTACTTTCATTTATGAGGTGGACTATGAAAATAAAAGAAGTAAAATCAGTTGAAATATCTTTATTTATATTAGCAATTGTATTATCTGCTACTACCATATTAAATATTGCTACTTCATATTATCGATACAGTTATAGTGAAGATTCATTATTAGTATTCTTCATGTTCATAATAGGAACTATATCAGGATTAATCATAAGAATTGGATTAGCCTCGTTGTTTTGGTGTTCATATAATATTAAGTATTCGAATGAAAACTATAATCAAAAAATTCTAAAAAAAGTAGTTGCTTCTTTTTTGTTTTTGATAATTATGACAGCATTCTCGTTAAATAATGGAATGTTATTAATATTTATCTTTTGCACCTTGTTAATGATAGTAAGGGAACAAAAAAAGTGCCTGGAGTACAATAAAAACAAATAGTAATGTCTATAAAGAATCCTTTTTGTCAATACATATAAGCTGATTTTGGAAATTCTAATATAGCAATAATCTATTCTTTTTATTTAAGAACATCTCTATCTAACACATACTCACTCCTCATTTCATATTATATACAGAAGGGAGGAATGAGTATGTGTCATGAAAATAGAACGAAAGCATATGCAAAAATAAAAGGAGGGAATTTATATCCAAACATACATGGTGTAGTATTCTTTGATGATGTAGAAGGTGGTACAGAGGTAAGTGTAGAAGTATGGGGATTACCTTTGTATAAGCCAGCTGAGGGAAACAATCAGCCTATAGGACCTTTGGGATTTCATTTACATCAAAATGGGATATGTGAAACAACTAATCCAGAAAATCCATTTGAATCAGCAGGAGGACATTATAATCCTACTAATCAACCTCATGGTAATCATGTAGGAGATTTCCCAGTATTGTTCTCAAATAATGGATATGCGAGGATGTGTTTTTTTACAGATAAGTTTAAACCTAAAGATGTCGTAGATAGGTCAGTAATAATTCATCAGAACCCTGATGACTATAGAACCCAACCTGCGGGGAACTCGGGGAAGAGAATAGCTTGTGGTGTAATATGTGCTGCAAAATAATTACTAAGAATTTGATAACCACAACTCTAGTGTTAATTAAATAGAATATATAAATAATTTTGTAAATTGAAAGTATTTATAAAAATATTTTCAAATAAACATTGACACCTATACTTTATCATGATATATTACTTCTTAATACAAAACAGATTGCAATCTTGTTATTAAAACTATATATAAATACTAAGATGAAGAGTGAACTATTTTATAAAATCTAGTACAGAGAGCTGGAGTTGATGAGAACCAGTCATGATTTAAATAGGGAACAATCACTTCGGAGTTATATGACTGAACTAAGTAAGTCATATCGATAGGCCCCGTTAAAAGGCCAGGGTTTAAGATAGGAATGAAGCAATTTTTTTGCTAACCTATAGAACTTGATAAGTTAATTATCGTGAGATAATTATAAAGTAGAGTGGTAACGCTTTGATGAGCCTCTACATGTATTTGCATACATGTAGAGGCCTTTTTAATGTTTTTTTTCAAAGGGGGAATTATTATTGATTAATATAGATCAAGATGAAGATGGTATTATATGTAAAAAATATTGTTATAAAAATTAAAATTGGGAGAGTGTTTTTATGAAAAAAAATATATTATTAGTATTATCATTAGTGTTTACATTAAGCCTTCTTGCAGGTTGTACGACGAAAGGTACAAGTAACAGCCTAGAATCAGATACAATAAAGGTTGGAGTAAACTATGAATTATCAGGATCAGTTGCTACTTATGGGCAAAATTTAGCAGCAGGTGTTGAATTAGCTGTTGAAGAAATAAATAAAAATGGTGGAGTACTTGGAAAGCAAATTGAACTTATTAAGGTTGATAATAAATCAGAAGATACAGAATCAGCTAACGTTGCTACAAGACTAGTTACTAGGAATAATGTTGTATTATTACTAGGAGCAGCAACATCTGGAAATACAAAAGCTGCCTCTCCAGTTGCAATGCAAAACAAAGTCCCTATGATATCAGCTTCTGCTACAGCAGATGATGTGACAATAGATAGTAATGGGAAAGTAAGAGAATATATTTTTAAAACTTGTTTTAGCGATTCCTTCCAAGGGGTTATGATGGCAGAGTTTGCTTTAAAAGATTTAGGATTTAAAAATGCAGCAATTTTAGGAGATAGTACATCAGATTATGCTAAGGGACTTTCAACAGCTTTTAAAGAGACTTTTACAAGCCAAGGTGGAACAGTTTTAGCTGAAGAAGCTTACCAAGCAAAAGATACTGATTTTAGAGCAGTTCTAACAAGTCTTAAGAGTAAAAACCCAGATGTATTATTTATACCTGGATATTACGAAGAGGTGGGATTAATAGTTAGACAAGCAAGAGAACTTGGATTAAATGTACCTATATTAGGTGGCGATGGATATGAATCTCCAAAGTTTACTGAAATAGCAGGTGAAGGTGTTTTAAATAATGTTTATTATTCATCTCACTATTCTTCAATGGATGATTCAGCTGAAGTAGTTAAATTTAATGAAAGTTTTAAAACTAAATATAGTAAAGAAGCGGATGCTTTTAATGCATTAGGTTATGACTTAGGTTACTTTGCTAAAGATGCCATTGAAAGAGCAGGAGAAGCTGACACAGAAAAAATAAAAGATGCTATAGCTTCAACTAAAGATTTTAAGGGTGTAACAGGAAGCGTTACAATAGATGAAAATCATAACCCAGTAAAATCTGTAACTATAATAGAAATGAAAGATGGAGTTCCAACATTCTTAAAGAAGTTGGATCCCAAATAAGATTAAATAATAATGTCTTTAAAGGAACATTCCTTTAAAGACATTATATAAACAGAAAGGAGGTTAATAAAATGGAACAATTATTACAACAATTGATAAATGGAATATCCCTAGGAAGTATATATGCTTTAATAGCACTTGGATATACCATGGTATATGGAATTATAGGATTAATAAATTTTGCTCATGGTGATATTTATATGGTAGGTGCATATGTTGGATTTGCCTTAACAACCTTTCTAGGATTAGGTTTTTTACCAGCTTTAATAATTTCTATGCTAGTTTGTAGCATACTTGGTATCTTAATAGAAAAAATTGCATATAAGCCTATACGTAATTCTACAAGAATTGCAGCTCTTATAACTGCCATATCTGTATCACTGTTTTTACAATATACAATGATGTATTTTGTAAAACCAGATACAAGAACATTTCCAACAGTTTTAAAAAGTAAAATATTAACTTTCTTTGATGGAAAGGTTATCTTAGATGTAAAAAATATTTATATCGTTGCAGTTACAATAATATTAATGATTGGTCTTCAATATATAGTTCATAGAACCAAGATAGGTAAAGCAATAAGAGCTGTATCACTTGATAAAGATGCTGCTGAGCTTATGGGAATAGATGTAAACAAAACTATATCATATACATTTGCTATGGGATCAGCCCTAGCAGGTGCAGCAGGAGTTCTTGTCGGAGTTTACTATAATACTATAAACCCTCTTATGGGAGCTGGTCCTGGGCTTAAGGCCTTTGTAGCGGCAGTACTAGGAGGAATTGGAGTAATTCCTGGAGCAGCCTTTGGAGGATTTTTCCTTGGAATGATAGAAACTGTAGTGACTGCTTATGGAGGATCTATATTTAAAGATGCGCTTTCTTTTGGAATATTAATCCTTGTTCTTTTAGTAAGGCCCAATGGACTTTTAGGTAAGACTGTAAAAGAAAAGGTATAGGGGGAAAAATGAAATGAAAAAGATTAGCAAAAAAAATATTATAGCCTTTCTTGCATTGAGTCTAACCTATTTATTGGGATTAGTATTAATAGATAAGGGCATCATTGACTCCTATTTGCAACTTAATATTACTCTTATTGGAATTAATATTATACTAGCAGTTGGTTTAAATTTAATTACAGGATTTACAGGTCAGTTTTCATTAGGACATGCAGCATTTATGTCAATTGGTGCATATACATCAGCAGTGGTTACAGCAAAATTAGGTCAACCTTTTATAGTAGCTATACTTGTCTCAGGAGTTGTGGCTGCAGTGGCAGGAATTCTTATTGGGATTCCAACACTTAGATTAAAAGGAGACTATCTTGCCATAGCTACACTTGGATTTGGTGAGATAGTAAGAATTTTAATATTAAATACTGACGCTGTAGGTGGAGCCATAGGATTCAATGATATACCTCAATATACAAATTGGACTTGGATTTTTACTATGACAGTAGTTACAATAATCTTGGTAAAAAATTTTATAAACTCTTACCATGGTAGGGCATGTAAATCTATTAGGGAAGATGAGATAGCAGCTGAAGCAATGGGTGTGAACACAACTTACTATAAGGTTTTAGCTTTTGCTATTGGGGCTTTCTTTGCTGGTATAGCAGGATCACTTTATGCTAATTATTTCTATTTTATCAAACCTGATTCTTTTGGTTTTATGAAATCTATTGATATATTAGTAATCGTTGTATTTGGTGGTATGGGTAGTATTGCAGGGTCAATTGTTGGAGCAATTGCTTTATCAGTGATATCCTTGTTCCTTCAGACTATACCCGAGCTTAGAATGATAATTTATGCACTTATTCTTTTCTTTATAATGGTATATAGGCCAACAGGAATTATGGGCAGAGATCAGATTAAGTTATTTAAGAAGGAGGTTAAAACAAATGCCAGCATTGAAAGTAAGTAATCTATCAAAGACTTTTGGTGGAATTAAAGCAGTTACAGAAGTAAGCTTAGAAGTAGAAAAGGGAGAAATAGTTGGTTTGATCGGGCCAAATGGAGCAGGAAAAACAACTTTTTTTAATCTGTTAACTGGAATATATACACCGACTTCAGGTGAAATCGTGTATAATTTAAACAAAAAAGTAACAACAAAAGATTTAAAGCCTCATAAAATAACTCATTATGGAATTTCTAGAACTTTTCAAAACATAAGACTTTTTAAAAATATGTCAGTAATTGATAATGTGCTTATAGGCTTTCATAATAGTTTAAAATATGGAGTAGCAACTGCTTTTTTTAAACTACCCTCCTACTATAAAATTGAAAATAATACTTATGAGGAGACATCAAAGCTTCTTGATAAGTTTGATTTATTAGATAAAAAGCATGAGCTAGCAAAAAATCTTCCATATGGAGATCAAAGAAGACTTGAGATTGCTAGAGCTTTAGCAGCAAAACCAAAGTTGCTTCTTTTGGATGAACCTGCTGCAGGTATGAACCCTAAAGAAACAGCAGAACTTATGGAACTCATTAAATGGACAAGAAAAGAATTTGATCTTACAGTTATTTTAATAGAACACGATATGTCTTTAGTAATGAATATATGTGAGAAAATATTTGTGTTTGATTATGGTCATTTAGTAGCTAATGGAGTGCCTGAGGAGATACAAAAAGACCCTCGAGTAATTAAGGCCTATTTAGGGGATGAGGTGGTAGAATGTTAGAACTCATAGATGTAAATATATATTATGATTCTATTCATGCACTTAAAAATATAAGCCTTAAGATAGAAGAAGGAGAGATAGTTACTCTTATTGGGGCAAATGGAGCAGGAAAAAGCACAACATTAAAAGCTATATCTGGTATGAAAAAGCCTAAGACTGGAGAAATTAGGTTAAATGATAAAAATATATTTTTTTTCAAAGCACCGGAGATTGTTAGACTGGGTATATCCCATGTTCCTGAAGGCAGAAGGGTTTTTTCAAATATGAGTGTAATGGAAAATTTGGAAATGGGTGCATTTATAAGAACTAATAAAATGGAAATTAAGAAGGATTATGAAAAAGTTTTTTCTTTATTTCCGAGACTTCTAGAAAGAAAAGAGCAAATGGCAGGAACTTTGTCAGGAGGAGAACAACAAATGCTAGCAATTGGTCGTGCCCTTATGTCAAGGCCAAAACTTCTTTTACTAGATGAACCTTCAATGGGTCTTGCACCCATTATAGTAAAAGAAATATTCAATATTATAAAAGATGTAAACAAGACTGGTACAACGGTACTATTGGTAGAGCAAAATGCGTATATGGCACTTAATGCTGCAGATAGAGCTTATATAATTAAAAATGGAGAAATTGAAATGGAAGGTAATGCAAAAGATCTGGTAAAAGATGAAAGGATTAAAAAAGCTTATCTAGAAGGATAAGCTTTTTTAAATTCCAAAAGAACAGGAGCTTATGATCAATTGATGAAAGTGAACAATATTAATATGGACTCTAGCATCTAAGTTAGAGTCTATATATTTTTCATTTTATGATATAATTAGTACATTATAGACATATTAATTCCAGTAATAGGAGGAATAAGATGAAATTATTAAAAGTTTTACTTATTATTGCAGCTGTCTTAGCACTTATATATCTTTATAATTTTAATCAAGTAAGCAAATTTAGAGTAAGAGATATAAAAATAGAATCCCATAAGATAAAAAATAATATAAAAATAACCCAGATTACCGACTTTCATTCCAATCATTTAATAGATATAGATAAAATGAGAATGGAAATAGAAAAGTTTAATCCAGATTTTATAGTATTAACAGGTGATATAATAGATCACAAAGATACAGAATTAGATATAGTAACAAAAATGCTTGAGAGTATATCAAAATTAGATAAAGATATTTATTTTGTAGAAGGTAATCATGAAATGAGGAACGGCTTATATAAGGACTTAAAGAATGAGATGGAAAGATTAAGTATAATTATTTTGGAGAATGATTCTAAAGTAGTTATGGTAAATGGAGAAGAAATAAATTTTACTGGACTTAATTTTACTCCAGGGTCTAGGGCATATGAAGAAGCTACAAATTATCAAGAAGCCACTAAGAATTTAAATGTAGATTATTATAATGTTTTATTATTGCATTCTCCAAATAATATTGAAAACCTTTCTGATAGTAAAGCAGATTTGGTATTATCAGGGCATGCCCATGGAGGACAAATCAGACTGCCAATAATAGGGTCAATAGTAGCACCAGGGCAGGGTTTATTTCCTAAGCATGATAAAGGTATTTTTAAAATAGGTAACTTAGTCCTTTATATCGATAGTGGACTTGGGAATAGCCTTGCACCACTGAGAGCCTTTAATCCCGTTCAATTTTCAAATATTACAATCGAACCAAAGAAGTGATGAAAATATGGATATAGATAAATTTAATCAAGATAAGGAATTGAATATTATACATTTAGATATGGATGCATTTTATGCATCTGTTGAAGAACAGGACAATCCTACACTTAAAGGGTTGCCCGTTATAGTAGGTGGTTTAAGTAATCATGGTATTGTGACTACTGCCAATTACGAAGCTAGAAAATATGGAATTCACTCTGCTATGCCTATATTTATGGCAAAAAAGAGATGTCCAAAGGGTTGCTATATATATCCTAGAATGAAAAGATATCAGTCAGTCTCCCAGCAGATATTTGATATTTTATATGAATTTACAGACTTAGTAGAGAAGGTGTCTATTGATGAGGCGTATTTGGATATTTCCAAGACAAATATAGAACCTTTGAAACTAGTCATGAAGATCAAAGAAAAAGTAGCGTTAAATACAGGTTTAACCATGTCTATAGGAATTTCATATAATAAATTTTTAGCAAAGCTTGCGTCAGAATGGAATAAACCCAGTGGTATAAAGATTATAACTAAAGATATGGTACCTGATATATTACTTCCACTTCCAGTTAGAAAAGTACATGGAATAGGTCCCAAATCTAATAATAGGTTAAATGGTATAGGGATTTATACAGTTGAAGATTTATTAGGATTATCAGAAGAGTTTCTTATGGAGATGTTTGGCAAGTCTGGTGTGGAGATATATAGTAGAATTCGTGGTATAGATCATAGAAAAGTAGATACTACTAGAGAGAGAAAATCCTTGGGGGTTGAGCGTACATTTGATGAATCTACAAAGGATAAATATGTCTTGAAAAAGTATTTAGAAAAGTTCTCTGAGGAATTATCAACTGACTTAAAGAATAGAGGTATACAGGGTAGAACTATTATTTTAAAAATAAAAGATGAAAATTTTACGACTCAAACTAGGAGTAAAACCCTAAATGAGTACATCAACGATTTTACTCAAATTTTTAATATATCTTTGGAACTATTAGAGGAAATTGAAACAAATAATAAGATTAGACTAATTGGTATAACAGCTTCAAATCTTATGGACTCCGAGTTAGAACAGCTTTCTTTATTTGATTAGAAAAATTAGATATATAGTCCTAGCACAGGGGTAATTAATTAGAGAAGCTAAATAAATTATTTACTTTAAGTATGCTTATATATTATAATATAATCAAACCAAAATATAAATTAATCGTAGAAAGGATGCTGATATTATTTGAACATTTTGATACAAAAATTTAAAGATGTAACACTAGCAGTATTTCCAATTACTATCATTGTACTAATACTGAATTTCACAGTAGCTCCCATAGGAGCAAACTTAATGTGGAAGTTTGTCGTTGGAGCCATATTTATTATATTGGGATTGTCCATATTTTTATTTGGAGTTGATTTAGGAATTCAACCTATAGGTGCACTTATGGGTTCATCTCTTACAAGAAAGAAAAGATTATGGATGATAATTGTATTTGGATTTCTTCTTGGATTTCTTATTAATGTTGCAGAACCAGATTTGTTGATTTTAGCAAGACAGGTAAGCGAAGTTACTTCTGGAGCACTGCCTCAAACTAGCATCGTAGTTGTAGTTTCAATTGGAGTAGGCTTATTAGTTGTAGTAGGATTAACTAGGATAATATTTAGAGTACCGTTAAATAAGCTTTTGACAGTATTATATGGGATAATATTCTTGTTAGTACTATTGGCGCCTGGAGCATTTTTAGGTATAGCTTTTGATTCAGGTGGAGCTACAACTGGTTCTATGACAGTACCTTTTATTCTTGCTTTGGGATTAGGAGTATCATCAACTCAAGGGGGAAAAGAATCTGAAGAAGACAGCTTTGGACTAGTGGGGGTAGCCTCTACAGGACCTATGATTGCAGTTCTTATCATGAGTTTATTGTCTGGTATAAAATCTTTAACAGGGAGTTTGCCATATAATGCTGCTAGTACAAGTGGTATAATAATTCCTTTCTTAAAACAAATTCCTACATTGATAATAGAAGTTACATTGGCTATGATTCCATTAATAATAATGTTTATTATATTTCAAATCATATTTTTCAAACTAACAAAAAAACAACTTAATAAGATTTTCAAAGGGTTACTTTATACATTTATTGGATTTGTACTATTTTTAACTGGTGTAAATGCAGGATTTATGGAAGCAGGGTCTGCAATAGGCTATGTTGCAGCATCTCTTGATAACAACTGGATTGTTATTCCTATTGGATTTATCTTAGGATTTGCTGTAATATTTGCAGAACCAGCAGTGTATGTATTAAATGAGCAGATAGAAGAGGTTACTTCTGGACATATTAAGAAGAAAGTAATATTATATACATTATCAATAGGAGTTGCCGTTGCAGTTGCTCTTTCTATGGTAAGAATATTAATACCTGGTATTAAATTATGGCATTATATTGTCCCAGGGTATTTATTAGCAGTAATTTTATCATATTTTGCGCCTAAGATATTTGTGGGTATCGCCTTTGATTCAGGTGGCGTAGCCTCTGGACCAATGACAGCTACATTTATACTAGCTTTTGCTCAAGGTGTAGCGGAAGCTGTTGAGGGAGCAGATGTTTTAATGGACGCTTTTGGAGTAATATCTATGGTAGCGTTAACACCTTTAATTGCAATACAGATATTAGGATTAATATATGAGCGTAAGTCTGCGAAAAGGAGTTGATATAGATGAATTCAGATATGTTAAATACGGACAAAGTTCTTTCTGTAGTAATTGTTAACCTAGGTATAGGAAGCAAGGTTTTAAAAGAACTAAAAAAAATAGGGGTAGCAGGTGGAACTATTTTTTTAGGAAGAGGAACTGTTAAGAATCATATTTTAGAGTTATTAGGATTAGATGAAGCAAAAAAAGAGATTGTAATAATGATTGCAAAAAAACAACTAGAAGATAAAATTCATGAAGTTATAACGGAAAAATTCCATCTAGACAAGCCGAATCATGGAATAGTGTTTTCTAAACCTATAAGTAGGACACTTGGTGTGAGAAGCAATCCTACGAATGATAGCGATTCAATAATTGGAGGGAAGAATGATATGAAATATGAAGTGATATATACTATCGTTGAGAGAGGCTTAGGTGCTGAAGTTGTAGATGCAGCTACTTCAGCAGGAGCAAGAGGAGCGACTATAATAAACGCAAGAGGATCAGGTATTCATGAAAGCAGTATGTTCTTCTCAATGAATATTGAACCAGAGAAAGAAATCGTTATGATAATAATTGAGAAAGAAAAATCAGACAAGATAATTAATGCTATAGAAGATACTATGCATATAGATGAGCCTGGAAAAGGTATATTATTTTCCATGGATGTTAATAAAGTTTCAGGACTATATAAAGATGAAGATTTAAACTAAGTTTTATACTTATAGCCAGCCAGGATAATTTATCCTGGCTGTTTTTTAAATGAAATATGCTATCCAAGGAATTCAGGGTTTTGAACAAGATCAGATCGTATAGATTTTTGTAAAATTGTAAATTGAAATTTTGTATTATTACTATTTAAATCACATGGATATTTTGCTCCACACTCTTCACATATAATATATTCCTTACTATTAAGTTGTTCTCTATTATCAAATAGGAAAGGTAGCACATCGGTTTCCCAACTCAACTCATTAGTGAGGGGAGTATTCAGCTTATATGAGTATAAAAAAGTAGCCTCTCTTTTAACTTCGAAATGTACTCCATTACATTTAGGGCAAACTAAGTATTTGTCAATATTCATAAGTATCATCCTTTCTATATAGAGTAGGGATTTTGTGGTTTCTTAATATTATTACCATTTGGATGATTATATATTATAAAAATATAAAGAATGTAATAAATATTATATTGTAACTCATATCTTATAGTAATAATCATAGAGTAGAATTGCATAAAAACAAAACTATTCGAATAATCAAAATATTCATTTACTTTAATATATGGATGTAGTATAATTTATTAAACCCATAAGTAAATTATAAAAATAAAGGAGGGGCATTATGGATAATAAGACTAGAGGTCAAGAAGACAGGGGGTCTTGGGGGTCGAGTTTTGGATTTATTATGGCAGCAGCAGGTTCAGCAGTTGGATTAGGTAACCTATGGAAGTTTCCTTATTTAGCTGGTAAAAATGGTGGTGCTGTATTTGTTGTAGTATACCTTTTGATGGTTGTATTTGTTGGATTTACTATGATGTTAGGCGAAATGATCATTGGTAGAAAAACACAATTAGATCCTTATGGGGCATATAAGAAATTAAACAAAAACTGGGGTTTTTTAGGTTCAATTGGTATTTTAACTGCATTTTTAATTTTATCTTTTTATTCTGTAGTAGGTGGATGGGTTATCAAGTATATCGTAGCAACATTATTAGGATCTATTGGAGCAGATAAAGCTGCATACTTTACTGGATTTATAGGCGGTTCTATTGAACCTTTGGTTTATCATGGAATATTTATGATTTTAACAGTAGCTATAGTATTTAAAGGAATATCTGGTGGAATAGAAAAGGCAAGTAAGATAATGATGCCAGCACTTTTCATTATGCTCATAATTGTTGCTATAAGATCAGTAACTCTTCCTGGAGCTTCAGCAGGTTTATCTTATTATTTAAAACCTGATTTTAGTAAGTTTAACGCAAGGGTTCTAGTGGATGCTTTAGGGCAAGTATTCTTCTCCTTATCACTAGGTATGGGGGCATTGATTACCTATGGTAGTTACCTAAAAGGTGACGAAAATTTAGAGAGAAATGCTTTAATAATACCTGCACTGGACACATCAGTAGCATTATTAGCAGGTTTTGCTGTTTTACCAGCAGTATTTGCTTTTGGATTTGAACCTACTCAAGGTGCTGGACTCATGTTTGTAACTTTACCAGCAGTATTTGATGCCATGCCTTTTGGGGCTGTGTTTGGTGTTATCTTTTTTGTTTTAGTGTTCTTCGCAGCAATTACTTCAGCTATTTCATTACTTGAAGTTGCTACTTCTTATGGTATTGATCAACGTAAATGGTCTAGAACTAAATCAGTTACCATATTTTCGTCCCTAATGTTTATAATAGGTATATTTGCTTCTTTATCAAATGGACCTATGGCAGACTTTAAGGTGCCGCTATTTAACAAAGGTATTTTTGATACTTTAGATGTCTTTACATCCAATATATTGATGCCTGTTGGAGGGCTATTGATGGCAATATTCATAGGGTATATTTGGGGTGTAGATGAAGCAATTGCAGAGATAAAGAAAAGCCCAGGAGTAAAATTCAAACTTGAAAAACTTTGGGTAATATTAATTAAATATGTTGCACCTATTGCTGTATTTATAGTATTGGCAAGTTCATTAGGATGGTTAGATAAATTTTTAGGCGAATAATTTAATTAATAATTAAATAGGTAAATTGTAAACAGATAGAATTTGGATTATCCTTCTATCTGTTTTTATTTAATCAATAATATAAACCTCCACATATGGGAAAAAATGTAAACCCTTAGTTTGAAAATCATTTTTACTAATATGACATAAAAAACTTCTTTATAGAGAAGATAATATAAGAGAGTAGACTCTACTTCGAAAGAATTTAAAGGAGGTCTGTATATGTTATATAACAATATTATAGAAAAGAGAGCAGTAAATGGAGGTCAGCATAGTGTAGTTTTGGAGATTTCAGCCAAGGATTATGATCAGGTTTTTGATGAATATAATAATGAAGTAGCAACAGAAATTATAAAATATCATCTAGTCAATAGAGGTGATGACGGAAGAGCATCAGATGTTCAAATTAAGCATGAAAATAATAGTGATATTATAAGGATTTATGCAAACATCAATTATTTGGGCAATGATCATACTGGATATGGAATACATTAACAGTAAAAAACAAGGGTACTCATAATCTTGAGTACCTTTATCATTGTAATAAAATATATCATTAAAAGAAGAAATAATGTATAATGTACAAGAGGTAATATTGGATAAATTCAATATTTCTAGGATAACATAATGGAGGTCACAGATGAAACAACTTCTAAAGGACAAGAATTTTTTAAAGGACATGCTAAGAATAGCAATTCCTATTGCATTACAAAATCTAATAACTTCTTCACTTAACATGTTGGATACATTGATGATATCAGGATTAGGAAAATCAAGTATAGCTGCTGTAGGACTTGCAAATCAACTATTCTTTTTTTATGCCTTAATAATTTTTGGAATTAATAGTGGTTCATCAATTTTTATTTCTCAATTTTGGGGAAAAAAAGATACTGCAAACATAAAGAAAATTTTAGGGTTAGCAGTAAGTCTAAGTGCTGTAGTAGGTTTAGTATTTACTATAATAGCACTTTTCTATCCAGAGACAGTAATGAGGTTTTTCATTAAAGAGGCTGTGGTAGTAAAATTAGGTAGTGAATATCTTAGAATTGTGTCTCTTTCTTATATAATAACTGGTGTTGGATTTGCATATAGCATAGCAGCCAGAAGTATAGGAAAGGCAAAAATGCCAATGATTGTATCAGCAATTTCTTTTGCAACCAATGGAGTTTTTAATTATTTGCTTATCTTTGGTAAGTTTGGATTTCCGGAATTAGGTATAAGGGGTGCTGCCTATGGTACACTTATAGCAAGAATAGTTGAAATTTGCTTTATTCTTTATTTTGTATATAGGGATATAGAACCACTAGCAGCTAAATTTAAAGAATTAACGGATTGGTCAAAGGAATTTATAGCTAGATATCTTAAGACTACTTATCCAGTAATAATTAATGAAACATTATGGGCTCTTGGGCAAGTAATGTATTCAGTTGCTTATGCAAGGATAGGAGAGGAGGCAACGGCAGCAGTACAAATTGCCACTACTATACAAAATGTTTTCTTTGTACTTGTAAGGGGACTGGCAAATGCATGTACTGTTATGATTGGCAATAAAATAGGTGGTGAAGATGAAGGAGAGGCATATAATTATGCTATTCAATTTCTAACTATGTCAACTATAGCTGGTTTAGTATTAGGAACAATTATGATCCTAACTCCTGATTTAACATTGAAATTATTTATAAGTTTAGAGCCAGATGTATATAATTTATCAAAAAAACTATTAATTGTTGGAGGATTATTTTGCTTTGTAAGGACATTTAACTCGACTTTAATAGTAGGTGTACTTAGAGGTGGGGGAGATACAACATTCTCTATGTATTTAGAGATGGGAGCAGTATGGTTAGTCGGTGTACCATTAGCTTTTATGGGAGCTCTGTTTTTCCATTTCCCTGTCCATATTGTTTTTATATTAGTTTCTTTTGAAGAAGTAGTTAAGGCAATCTTGGGATTGCCAAGAGTCAAATCTAAAAAGTGGATAAGAAATGTAACATAATTACAATCGAGAAGTAAGGAGTTGATAGGATAATGAGCAAATTTAGAAAATCTTTTGAAATAACATTTTATGAATCCGATAAAAATAAAAAAGCTACACCATTATCTATATTAACCTATCTAGGAGAAACCTCAGGAGCTCATACAGATAATATGGGATTTGATATAGATAATCTACAAAGTAGAAATTATGGATGGATGCTAAATAGATGGAAAGTAAGAATAGATAGATATCCAGAGGTAAAAGAGAAAATTATAATTGAAACATGGACATCGGGTATAGATAAGTTTTTTGCTACTCGAGAGTTCATTATATATGATAACAATGATATAGAGATCGGTCGAGCATCTTCACTATGGATATTCATTGATATATCTAAGAAAAGGCCCATAAGAATTCCAACTGAGTTTTATGAGGCTGCAAATCCTATAGAAGAAAGAGCCTTTAATAATTTTACTGATTTTAAAATTGATATGAACATTACTGATTACATTGATTTTCATGTGAGGCGATCTGATATCGACTATAACAACCATGTGAATAATACCAAGTACTTAGCATGGATGATAGAAAGCATTCCAGACTTTGTTTTTGAAAATTATAGGCTTCATGAGTTTGAAATATTATATAAGAAAGAAGCAATATATGGTAATACTATATTATCAGGTTGTAAGGAGCTAGATGATTTAATAGATAAGCCTCATTTTATGCATAGTATTATGGATAGGGATATTAACGAAAATCATGCTATGGGTATGACTAAGTGGATAATATAAAAAAAGTTAGGTAATTTAACCTAACTTTTTTATATTATCCTTTAAAATCCACTTTAACTACTTTACCTTTTTCATCTAAACTCATTGTTGTAACCTTAGTTAACTTTGGTACATCATTAATTTTAGCACATTCTAATAAGTGGTATACTTTTGAAGTATCTCCTGTTTGCTTATAAACATCTCTTAGTAATTTTAAAATTGAATATGGATGCTCTGGTTCTTTTAGAGTTACAAAGGATGTATTTGGTTTTGCCATTGCTTCACCAATTAGTTTTTCGAAATCTAAATTATCTAAGCCAGGGATAAGAAAATATTCAACATCATTATTTAAATCATCAAATCCTTTTACCTGTAATGACTTAAAACTACCTTTTGCTACTGCCATTAAAGTAGCCATCAAAGGCCTAATGCCTGCAGATCTATGTCCAGACACTATAATTGATTCTTTTCTATTAATAGCTTCTTCAATAAAATTGCCTTCTGCTTCTGTCATAAACTCTTGAGTTACATACTTTTGAATCATTGTATTCAATTTAATCGCTCCTTATTAATTATTTTGATTAATGATATAAGTTTATTTTGCATTATTATAATACCATTAACAGAATCTAAATGAAAGTTTAGTTATATTTCAAACAAACTATAATACTCTATATAATTCTACCCAATTTATGATAAAATAAATATATTAAAGAATTAATAAATGAAAATATAATAATTATTAATAATATTATTATAAATAGGGAGGCTGAATGGTGAAAATCAAAATGGAAAGACAAAAGCGTATAGCTCTTATTGCTCACGATAATAAAAAGGATGATCTACTAGATTGGGTAAAAGAAAATAAAGATATTTTATCAAAACATTTTTTGTGTGGAACTGGCACTACTGCGAAGATAATATCTGAAGGTGTAGATTTACCAGTTAGAGCTTTTAAATCAGGACCTTTAGGAGGAGATCAACAAATAGGTGCTCGTATAGTTGAGGGAAATATTGATATGATGATCTTTTTTTGGGATCCTCTTGAAGCACAGCCTCATGACCCAGATGTCAAAGCATTACTTAGAATTGCAGTTCTATACGACATTCCTGTTGCACACAATAGATCATCTGCCAGCTTTATTTTATCTTCTCCATATATGGAACGGGATTATGAAAGGGAAATCATCCTTGGTTTCACCCAAGTAGACGATTCAAAATAAAAGTTTAAAAATAATCTGATTATTAATAAAATTATTTCTTATTTTAAAAAAACTTTTAAAATATAGTTGCAATCTGGAAAAAAGTATGATAGTATATGGTTGTAGCTTTAATTCAGAAGTAAATAATTAATACACAATAATTTCTATAGGTTCAGAAGTTTATCTGCATATAGTGAAGAAATTTTATTGTTGGTATTTTTACAGAGAATTAAAGAAATAAAATTTCGGAGGTATATGCAATGAAAGGTACAGTAAAATGGTTTAATGCAGAAAAAGGATTTGGATTTATTACAACAGAAGAAGGAAACGATGTATTCGCTCACTTCTCACAAATTAACAAAGATGGATTCAAAACTTTAGAAGAAGGCCAAGAAGTTTCATTCAACGTTGTTGAAGGCGCTAAAGGTCTACAAGCTGAAAACATAGAAATTGTCTAGTTAAATAGATACTCAAACCTCTTGGAGATTAATCTCTAAGAGGTTTTCTGTTGTTGACAACAAAAATGCTATATGATAACTTATTAGAAGTAAATATTCTAAAATTTATATAAAGGAGAGTACATATGAGAGAAAATAAAGTGCTGGCTGTAGTTAATGGTAAAGAAATATCAGAGGATACTGTATTAAAGTTTCTGAATGATTTAGGTCCACAAATGGCAATGCAATTTAAATCGCCAGAAGGAATTAAAAGAGTGGTAGATGAGTTAATAAACCAAGAAGTTATTTATTTAGATGCATTAGAAAAGGGTTTAGATAATGATGATAATTTTATTAAAGAATTAGAAAGAGTTAAGGAAGGTTTAATTAAGCAATATGCGTTAAATTCTCTTTTATCAAATATTACTGCTACAGAAGATGAAATTGAAAATTTCTACAATCAAAATAAAGAGAAGTTTCAAAAGCCAGAATCAGCAATAGCTTCACATATATTAATCGATACTGAAGAAAAAGCTAATGAAATAATTAAAGAGATTAATGAAGGACTTGCTTTTGAAGAAGCAGCTACAAAATATTCTTCCTGCCCATCTAAGGAACAAGGCGGAAATTTAGGAGAATTTACTAGAGGGCAAATGGTTCCAGAGTTTGAAGAAACTACTTTTTCTATGGAAGTTGATACGATTTCAAATCCAGTGAAAACTCAATTTGGATATCATATAATTAAATTAATAGCTAAAAATGAAGAATCCCTTAGTACATTTGATGAAGTTAAAGATCAATTAACTCAGCAAGTGACAGGAATGAAACAACAAGAAGCATATTTAAATAAAACGAATGAATTAAAGCAAAAATATGAGGTAGTAAATAATATGTAATAAAAACAGAGATCTTTCGATCTCTGTTTTTATTTCCATTAAAAAATGGTGTTTTAGTTAGATAACTATATTCAAATGGTAATGGATGTTATTTTCGCCAATAATAGGGAATATATTACTTATATAAAATAATTGTAATTTGGAGGTGGTATTTTGTTCAAGGAGAATTTCCCAAAGTATTTTATTAAGCAGAAGATGATGAGAACTGTTATTATTTCTTTAATACCAATAATATTTGCATCCGTATATTTCTTTGGATGGAGAACCTTGGCACTTTTAGGAATTGTCACAGTCTTCGGGGTAGGGACAGAATGGATTTTTGGAAGGAAATACAATAGAAAGATTTCAGAGGCAATATTTGTTAGTTGTATTCTTTATACCATGACATTACCTTCAACAACACCATTCTGGATAGCAGTAGTAGGAATTATATTTGGAATTGTATTTGGGAAAGAAGTATTTGGAGGTTTTGGGAAGAATGTTTTCAATCCTGCTTTAGTTGCTAGAGCCTTCGTATATGTATCTTTCCCTACACCACTTACAATAGAGTGGTCAAAGGCTGCAATAGGTTTCCCAGGTGGATTTAGTACTTATGTTACAGAGGGAATAGAGGCAGTATCTCAAGCAACTCCAATGCTATTATTTAGAGATACAGGTAAATTAACTTCAATTATGGACTTGCTAATAGGAAATGTCTCAGGATCCATAGGTGAGACAAGTTCTATTTTAATAATTCTTGCAGCTATTTATCTAATATATAAAAAGGTTGCTTCTTGGCAAATCATGGCAGGAGTATTAATAGGATTCACTGGGTTAAGTAGTAGCTTGTACTTATTAGGTAATAGTCAGATTCCTACTCCTATTTTTGGAATTCTTGCAGGAGGATTATTATTTGGAACTGTATTTATGGCCACTGATCCTATATCTGCTCCAAAGACAAAGGCTGGTAAATGGATATATGGCATTCTCATAGGTATTGTGACAGTAATCATTAGGGGATATGCTCTATTTGCTGGAGGCATGATGTTTGCCATACTTATAGCTAATACCTTTGCTCCAATTATAGACGAAGGAGTTAACTATTTTAAAAAACGAAAAAAAGAAGATAAGTCTGGGGAAAAAGAGGTGGCAATATGAAGAAATCCTTTAGCTTTCCAATAATTTTTATGGTCATACTAACAGCTTTTTTTACTTTTATATTGGCTTTTCTTAATTATAGTACAGCTGATAAAATATCATTTAATAAAGAATTAGAGTTAAATAAGAAACTTCTTTATATTTTTGATATTACTCCATCCTCTGGAGAACCTGATGAAATTAGCCAGGCCTTTATGGATAATATAGGATCTATACCCTTTGATGATGAGCCTTTGTATGTACATCATGGAGAAAATGAAGAAGTTCTAGGATATGCTGTCCCAATAAATGGATCTGGTCTATGGGGAAGCATAGAGGGGTTTGTTGGGATTTCATCAGATTATTCAACAATACTTGGATTAGATTTTACATCTCATAGTGAAACACCAGGATTAGGTGGTAGAATATCTGAGGAGTGGTTTAGGGAGCAATTTAGGGGCATAGATATAACCGCGGCAAAGAATGGAGAGTATATTATATATAAACCAGCATCGGGAGGAAATGTAGATGCTATAGCTGGGGCTACTCTAACATCTAAATCCGTAAGCAATTTTGTAAATGATGATATATATAATTTTATTAGGTTGAGGAAGGGGGAATAGATGATGAAAGGCGATAGCCCTAAAAAGATTTTCATGATGGGGATTTGGAAGGATAACCCCGTTCTGGTTCAGATAATAGGTATTTGTTCTGCTCTTGCTGTAACTAATCTTATGTTAAACTCTTTGATTATGGGAGTAGGGTTAATGTTTGTTACTGCATTTTCATCTTTTACAGTATCATTGATTAGAACTTTCACTCCAAAACATATTAGGATGATGGTTCAAGTACTCATTATAGCTGCTTATGTAATTATAGTTGATATTTTCTTGCAAGCTTATATGCCAGAAATGAGTAAAGCGTTGGGACCTTATGTAGGACTTATTATTACCAATTGTATAATTATGGGTAGAGCAGAAGCCTATGCACAAAAGAATCCCCCTATTGCTTCATTTTTAGATGGATTGGCTTCAGGACTAGGTTATACCATAGTTCTTCTAATTATCGCATTCATAAGGGAATTGATGGGGTTTGGATCGATTTTTGGTATTCCGGTGTTAGGAGAATGGTGGACACCTTGGACAATTATGATAATGCCTCCAGCTGCATTTTTCATACTAGCCGTTGTTATTTGGGTAACTAAAAATATTCAGGATAAAGAGAAAGATGAAAAGAAAGGCGAGGTGGTTAGCTCATGATAGAACTTAATCCTTTCGTAATATTTCTTGCAGCAATATTTACAAACAATATGATATTTAGCAATTTTTTAGGCATGTGTTCGTTCATAGCTGTTTCAAGGGAGATTCCTACTTCCCTTGGACTTGGTCAGGCGGTTACTTTTGTTTTAACATGTACAACCATAATAAATTATCTAATATACCATTATATTTTGTTACCTTTAGGCTTAGATTACTTAAGATTTATACTTTTTATTGTTAGTATAGCTGCATTTGTACAACTTTTAGAAATGATAGTAGAAAGATACCTGCCAAATCTATATTATGCACTTGGTATATTTTTACCTTTGATAACTGTTAACTGTGCAATTTTAGGAGTTTCATTGTTTATGATAATTCGTAAATATGACTTGCTTCAATCAATTGGTTTTAGTATTGGTTCTGGAATTGGATGGACATTAGCTATTGTAGCTCTAGCTGGTATTCGTCAGAAACTAAAAAAAGCTTCTGTTCCTAAGGGTCTTGAAGGTCCAGGTATAACCTTAATCATTACTGGATTAATGGCATTAGCCTTCATAGGCTTTTCAGGCATAGTCCAAATCCAATAGGGGGGCGAAAGATGAAAGAGATAATTATAACAACTATTGCAGTTACAGCAATTTCAGCAGTATTTGCTTTTTTGCTTACTCTTGCCGATAGGACTATCGGTGATTATGGGGAAGTAAAACTACTAATAAATAATGATAAGGAATTTACGGTTCGTGGTGGTAGTTCACTTTTATCCACTTTAATTGATGAGAAAATTTTTATTCCATCAGCTTGTGGAGGAAAGGGGACTTGTGGATACTGCAAGGTAAAAGTTCATTCTGGTGGTGGACCTGTTTTACCTACAGAAACACCATTTCTTACAGAAAAAGAGCTGAAAAGTGATGTACGACTATCGTGTCAATGTAAAGTTAAGCAAGAGATAAGTATCGAGATTCCAGAGGAACTATTTAATGTTAAAGAATATATTGCAACAGTTGAAGAAATGGAAAATATGACTGATGTAATAAAAAGATTGAAACTTAAACTACCAGAAGGTGAGGAAATTAGCTTTAAGCCAGGGCAATTTATTCAACTAATGGCTCCTATATATGATGGTAATGATGAAGAAGTTTATAGGGCATATTCTATAGCATCTTCAGCTGCAGACAAAACTCATATAGAATTATTTATAGGGTATGTGCCTGGTGGAAAAGCTACTACCTATGTACATCAACATCTAAAGGTAGGTGATGAGGTCAGGATTAATGGACCATATGGTCATTTTTATTATCAAGATGATAACGACAGGGAAATGATTTTAGTTGCAGTAGGAACTGGTATAGCGCCTATCTTTTCAATACTTAATCACATGAAAGAAGAAAACATTCAGAGAAAGGCAAGATTTTACTTTGGAGCAAAAACTCCAAGTGATTTGTTCCTATTAGATTATTTTAAAGATTTAGAAGATACATTATACGACTTTAAATTCATACCTACACTTTCAAGAGTAACTGAAGGACATAATTGGGACGGGGAAAGGGGAAGAGTTAACAATGCTTTGGATAAGTATTTAACTGATACAGAACATAAAGAGGCTTATCTTTGTGGAAATCCTCCTATGATACAATCTGTGATGGAATCCTTGAAAGCAAAAGGATTGAAAGATGAGTTGATTTACTTTGATGAATTTTAATATTATAGAGAAATCCTTTGGATTTCTCTTTTTGTGGACTATTATTTTACAATTTATGATATAATTAAATAAGAACATTATTGAATAAAATATCCTTAGGGGGATGAGGAATGAAGCTAGAGTTATTTGACTTTATTGATGAAACTTTAGAGCTCATAGAAGAAAGAAAGGAAAGCATAGAAAATGTAGCTGATTCTTTGGAGAAGTTTTTTACTGATAGTTTTTTCATTAATGATCACTTTTTGAATGTTAATTATAGAATTAAATCTCCTGAGAGCTTAAGAGAAAAAATATTACGTCATAGCTTTTATATTAAGTATAAAACACCAGAAAATTTATTAAATAATCTATCGGACCTAATAGGATTTAGGATAGAATGTAGGTTTATTGAAGATGAAGATAAGATTTATAGAGATATTGTAGAGTTATTTAAAATAAAAGGTGATAATGGATTTTACACAAATCCTTTAAATTCAAATATAATGTTGCAATTAGATGTAAAACAGCCTCAAAAGCAAAAAAACGGATTTGAAATATATAAAATAGATGGGAAACATTGCAAAGATGGAGTATGCATTAACTTTGAGCTACAAATAAAATCCCTTGTTAATGTATTCTGGGGAGAAATAGATCATAGAATTTTGTACAAAAACTTTAATTACATGTTAACAGAAGACTTTTTTAGAGATATAATGTCTTCAATTAAAGATAATTTATCCATGATTGATAGGCAATTAATGCTAGTATATAATCATCTAAACGGAATGGATGCAAGCAATTCCTTGACAAAAAAAACTCAATTACAAGCTTTGTTATCTAAGATTATACATGATATATATATAGTTAAAATAAGGCAAGAAATAGGATTTGTAGTAGATTTTAAAAAATCCACAGATGTGATTGTAAATTACATATTTATGAAAGGTGGACCAGAAGAATCAGAAAATTATAGTGTAAATTTCCTTAGAATACTAAACAGATTAAATGAAATAGGGAAAAACAGTATACCTTTTAATAGATATATAAAATTTGAGAGGGATATATTCTTCAATGATAATTTTACAAGAAAAGTAGGGAGTAATATTCTTGAAATCATTAATAAGGACTTTAGATGGAATTTATTCTTCAGAATAATATTTGAAATAGAAGAGGGCAATAATGCTGAAGACTTTGAAGGTTTTATGATATTTATTAGATATAGATTTCATGAAAATTTAATGATTATACTAGAAGATAAATACATGAAAGAATCTGATAAGGAAGAAATTGTCAACTGCATATTGGATAATATAGCAACTGCATTTTCCAAAGAAATAGAGGTTGATTTCTTAAGTGATTGTAGCATTAAATCATTAAATCAAAAGATCGAAAAGAATTTTAAAAACATTCTATCCTTTGAGGATTGGAAGAATAGTAAACAAGAAATTTTAGATTTAATATTATGCCATGATTTTTAAAGTATTTGAATGATTTCAAATACTTTTTTTGGTATTGGGTAAAAATATAGTAAGTAAAAATAAGGAGTTGAGATCATGCAATTATTTAACAGAGTAAAATTAACTTTAATAAGCATAAAAAAAAGCATAGAAAGATTTCCAATAACAGTAGCTGTATCTACAATTTTGGTTATCATTCTTATTTATTTAAATGAAAGTCATATAATAGGTAACAGTAGAGAAACCTTACAGAAGATAAACTTAGTTCTAGGACTTGGCATACCTTTATCCCTTTGTATTGGACTGCTAATAGAAAGATTTTTTAGAAATGATAGACATAAATCAATGGCTTTATATATGGTTGGGATTGCTTTTCTAATACTATATTATTTTGCCTTTCTTGAGACTTCTGGAATAGTAGCCATATCTAGATATTTAGCAACTATGATTTCTTTGATTTTGGCATTTCTTTATACATCTAGAATTGGCAGGAAAGATGGATATGAATACTATGTAATGGATGTATATTCTAGTTTTGCTTTAACCTTTATATATTCATTCATTCTTTATTTTGGTATAGTAGCAATATTATTTACTATCAACCAATTGTTTGATGCTAATATAAATGGTGAAATTTATTATTATATGTTTTTAGTAGTATCTTTGATATTTGCCATTTCTTTATTTTTGTCAAAATTACCATCTGTAGGCGAAGAGTACCATGGTGTAGAATATACAAAACCCTTAAAGATACTTTTGACCTATATAGTTATTCCTTTGATAACAATCTATACTACAATTCTCTATGTGTATTTTGCAAAAATACTTATTACTGGAGAATGGCCTAGGGGGTTAGTATCTCATCTAGTATTATGGTATTCCACCATATCTGTTGGAGTTATATTTTTAATTACTCCAATTTTAGAGGAAAATAAAGTAGCAAAGATGTTTAAGTTTTGGTTTCCAAAAATAATATTACCAATTCTTTTTATGATGTTTATGTCTATTTACCAAAGAATAAATCAATATGGCATAACAGAAAATAGATATTACTTAGTAGTTCTTGGATTATGGGTTTTAGGAATAATGATATATTTTTCATTAAAGAAACCCTTAAGAAATATTATTATACCTATTAGTTTATCCATTATAATGTTAAATTCAGTATTCGGACCCCTCAGTAGTTTTGCTATATCCAAATATAGTCAAAATAAAAGATTTGAAAGCATATTACAGGAAAACAATATGTTATCTGCTAGTGAGATTGCTAAAAATGATAGTATTTCAACTGATGATAAGAGAGAGATTAGTAATATAATTAGTTATTTTAACAATAATCATAAGTTAGAAGACATTAAAATTCTGCCAAAGGACTTTGACTTAGATAAAATGGAGAGTACATTTGGATTTAAATATGAGCCATATTATTCCTATCCATATGAGCAGAGTAAATATTTTTATTATGGTACTAATAATGCAGAGGATGTTATTGATATAAGCGGATATAATTATTATCTAAATATGAATTCGTGGAATGAAAACAATAGAGAAGTTGATGGTTTAATTCTAAAATATAATAGAGCAAACAATACTCTGACTATATCTAGTGATGAGATAGATATACTAGAACAAGATATAACTGATTTTGTAAAAGATATTTATGAAAAACAGGAAGCTAAAAGTCCAAATGAAGGGAAAACCATGGTTGATTATAAGGATATGAGTTATAGCGTGGCAATTAATAGTGATTCCCATAATATTGACCTGAAATTCATATTTACAGAGATAAATCTGAGAATAGATGAAAATAATAACTTTGTAATCGAAAATGCAAGTTTTATATTATTGATTAGTAATAAGTGATAGATTAAAAAAGTTGGGTAAGTATTAAATGAAAATACAAGGAGGGATAAGTCAAATGTATAAGGAAGAACTAGATATAATAAGTCAAGCAATTATAAATGAGATTGAAGGTTATGAATTTTATAAGATGGCTTCAAATCAAATAGGAACTGCAGATAGTAAGGAAGCTTTTTTAGAATTAGCTAATGAGGAGTTAAAACACATAGAATACTTAAAAGCATTATTTAATAAAATTAAAGATAATAATGAGGATGATATAAGATTAGCATTAGAAACATCTCCACCTTCACCCAACATATATAAATGGAATAAGGTAGATAAAGAATATACTTCATTAGCCATGTCAGTTTTTGGGATAGGGATTCAGATGGAGAAAGCATCTATAGAGTTCTATGAAGATGCAAAATCAAAGACAAATTTTGATGAGGGTAGGAAACTATTTGATTTACTGATTAAATGGGAAAGAGTCCACCTAGATCAATTTACTGAACAATATAACAAGCATAAGACTGATTGGTGGTCTGACCAAAGTTTTGCACCTTTTTAGATAATAGCTAACAGGGGATAACCCCTGTTTTTTATGTGAATATAGTAGTATAATACTATTGTAAATAATTAATATTATTATAAGATTTATGGGGAGGAAAAGAATATATGAAAGAGATATATTTGGCTGGAGGATGTTTTTGGGGTGTAGAAGAATATATGTCAAGGATAGATGGAGTTGTGGATACAGCTGTAGGATATGCAAATGGGATCAAAGAAAACCCAACTTATGAGGAAGTATGTACAGGTATTACTGGTCATGCAGAGACTACTTATGTAAAATTTGATGATAAGATTGTAACTTTAGAAGAAATATTAAATAAGTTTTGGAAAATAGTAGATCCTACTATATTAAACAGACAAGGTCCAGATATAGGAAATCAATATAGAACTGGGATTTACTATATTGATGAAACTGACTTAGAACCAATAAATAAAACTTTAGAAGAACAGAAAAATAAATATGATAAACCAATAGTAACTGAGATTATGGAACTGAAATGCTTCTATGAAGCAGAGGAATATCATCAAGATTATTTGAAGAAAAATCCAGGTGGTTATTGCCACATTAACTTAAATATCTAAAGGAATCCTTAAAGGGATTCTTTTATTGTGTGAGGATTGAGAAAATGAAGAGGTTTAAAAAAGTATATATAGAAATAACTAATGTATGTAATCTTCAATGTGAATTTTGCCCTAAGACAGCTAGGAAAGCTAAATTTATGACCATAGAGGAATTCAATTATATTTTAGATCAAGTAAAAGAATTTACAGATCATATTTATTTTCATGTAAAAGGTGAACCCCTTGTACATCCTAGAATAGGTGAATTTTTAGATATTGCCCATGATAAAGAACTTAAAGTAAATATAACTACCAATGGGACACTAATTAACGAAGTAAAGGAAAAATTAATAAACAAGCCTGCATTGAGACAAATTAACATATCTTTACATAGCTTTGATGGAAACAAGGGAATGGAAGATAAAAGTGGTTATTTAGATAATATTTTTAGATTTATTAGGGAATCTAGAGACTCAAAGGTGGACAAGGATATAGAGTTGCTGATAATTGCCCTTAGACTTTGGAACTTGTCTAAGGATGATTTGATTAATAAAGAACCTAGTAAAAATAGGGAAATCCTAAATAGAATTGAAGCTGAGTTCAATTTAGAATTTGATATAGAGGATAAAATAAATCTAGAAAGAGGAATTAGGATAGGAGAGAAGATATATTTAAACCACGAATCAGAGTTCGTATGGCCAGATTTAAATAATGAGATATTTGAGGATGAAGGATTTTGCTATGGATTAAGAGATCAAATTGGTATTCTAGTAGATGGTACTGTGATTCCATGTTGCTTAGATGGTGAAGGGAAGTTAGACTTAGGAAATATATTTGAAACTATGTTCTCTGAAATAATAGCTGGAAAACGGGCAAAAAAAATTTATGATGGATTTTCTAGAAGAATAATAGTTGAAGAAATGTGTAAAAGGTGTGGTTTTAGAACTAAGATTAATTAGTGACAAAAAGTCAAGGGTTTAATTGTTTTGTGAGATATTGACACTATATGTAGAGGTTTGATAGAATGGATTAACAATATGTAGAGTTATTTGTGCAAGGAGGCTAATTAATGATTACAAAAGTTAAGAAAAGAGATGGTAGGGAAGTACCTTTTAATATTGAGAAGATTTCTAATGCTATATTTAAAGCTGCTCAAGCGGCTGGTGGGCAGGATTATAAAATATCCATGGCATTAGCAGAAAAAGTTATAATGCTTACTGATGGAAAATTTCAGGGTAAAATTCCTGGAGTAGAGGATTTGCAGGATATGGTTGAGAAAGTTCTTATAGAATCAGGACATGCTAAGACTGCTAAAGAGTACATATTATATAGGGCAGAAAGAAACAGAGTACGAGAAATGGATACTCGACTTATGAAGGTATTCGAAGATTTGACATTTAAAGAAGCTAAAGATGTGGATATTAAAAGGGAGAATGCAAATATTGATGGAGATACTGCCATGGGAACTATGCTTAAATATGGTTCGGAATCTGCAAAGCAATTTTACGATTTATTTGTACTAAATCCTGAACATTCAAAAGCTCATAAGGCTGGTGATATTCATATACATGATTTGGATTTTTTGACTTTGACTACTACTTGTTGTCAAATAGATATTGTTGAGTTATTTAAAAATGGATTTAGTACGGGACATGGTTTTTTAAGGGAACCAAATGATATACATTCATATTCGGCTTTAGCTTGTATTGCTATTCAATCAAATCAGAATGATCAACATGGTGGTCAATCCATACCAAATTTTGATTTTGGAATGGCGCCAGGAGTTAGAAAGACTTATATAAAACAATATAGACAGAACTTAAGAAAAGCTATTGAGTTATTAGTTGAAGATATAGATTTAGATGATAATTTAGAAAATGTTTTTAAGATTTTAGAAGAAGAATATAATTTAGTACCTACATTATGTGATAGTGAAGAATATAAGGTGAAAGAGGCTGAATATTTAACAGAACTATTAAATGATAATAAAATGATTGGAAAGATACAGAAATTTGCTGAGAAGAACAGCTATAAAGATACAGATAAAAGAACTTTTCAAGCTATGGAGGCTTTGATCCATAATTTAAATACTATGCATTCTAGAGCCGGAGCACAAATTCCATTTAGCTCTATAAATTATGGAACTGATACATCTGTAGAAGGTAGAATGGTAATTAAAAATTTGCTTTTATCTTCGGAGCAGGGACTTGGAAATGGTGAAACTCCAATATTTCCTATTCAAATTTTCAAAGTTAAAGAGGGAATTAATTATAATAAAGATGATATAAACTATGATTTATTCAAGTTATCATGCAAAGTAAGCGCAAAAAGATTGTTTCCTAACTTCTCATTTATTGATGCTCCATTTAACATTAAATACTACAAAGAAGGTAAACCAGAAACGGAGGTTGCCTACATGGGATGTAGAACTAGAGTAATTGGAAATGTCTATGATCCTTCCCGAGAAATAGTAAATGGAAGAGGAAATCTAAGTTTTACAACAATCAATTTGCCTAGGTTAGGTATTAGAAACAAAGGGAATATCAATGGATTCTATAAGGAATTAGATGAAACTATTAATTTAGTCATTGAACAATTGATAGAGAGATTTGAGATTCAGGCTAGCAAGAAAGTAAACAATTATCCATTTTTAATGGGACAAGGTATTTGGATGGATTCAGATAAATTATCTAGAGATGAAGAGATTAGAGAAGTATTAAAACATGGTACATTATCAATTGGATTTATAGGTTTGGCGGAATGTTTAAAAGCTTTAATAGGAATGCATCATGGCGAAAGTACAGAAGCACAAAATCTTGGAAAAGCAATTGTTAAACATATGAGAGATAGAATGGATGATATTAGTAAACAATACAAAATGAATTTTACTTTAATAGCAACTCCAGCAGAAGGTACTGCTGGTAGATTTATAAAAATAGATAGAGAAGTATTTGGAGATATTGAGGACATTACTACAAAGGAATATTATACTAATAGTTTTCATGTCCCTGTTTATCATAAGATTAGAGCTATAGATAAAATTAATATTGAAGCACCTTACCATGAGTTAACAAATGCTGGACATATAACCTATGTAGAATTAGATGGGGATCCATTGCAAAATATTGAAGCTTTTGAAAAAATAGTTAGAGCTATGAAGGAAGCTGGAATTGGATACGGCTCAATTAATCACCCTGTAGATAGAGATCCAGTATGTGGTTATACAGGAGTAATTGGAGACGTATGTCCCCAATGTGGAAGGAAAGAAGGAAATATAAAATTTGAAAGAATTCGTCGTATTACTGGATATTTAGTAGGTACTCTAGATAGATTCAACGATGCTAAAAAGGCAGAGGAAAGAGATAGAGTAAAACATTTCTCTTGTACTAACAAATAGGTATGAAACTATGGAAGAAATAAGAATAGCAGGTATAGAAGAAGAATCTATTGTAGATGGACCAGGTATTAGAATGGTAATATTTACACAGGGATGTAATCACAACTGTCCCGAATGTCATAATCCTGAGACCCATTCTTTTCGTGGGGGAAAGCTAATTGATATAGACGATATCATTAATATGATTAAGCAAAACCCCTTGCTAGATGGAATTACTCTTAGTGGGGGAGAGCCATTTGAACAAGCTTATGAATGTAGTGTTTTGGCAATGAAGGTAAAGAAATTAGGCTTAAATGTGGTTACTTATACAGGATATAGATTTGAAGAGATATTAGCTAGTGATAAATTTAGATCTTTACTATTTCAGACAGATATCTTAATAGATGGAAAATTTGATATAGCAGAGAAATCTTTAATGTTACAATTTAGGGGATCTAAAAATCAAAGAATAATAGATGTAAAAAAATATTTAGGTAAGTAGGGGTGAAATAATTTATGTTTAAATTAGATGCTATTAAAAACATGAATCAAGAAGAACGACTTAAATATATGCTAATACTTTTGAAAGGCCAAATTAGTTCTGAACAAGATAGTTTAGCTAATATTTCAAATGTAACAGGCATAATAATGGCCTGCGTGGATAGAATAAATTGGGCAGGGTTTTATATTCTAAGAGATAATGAATTGGTTCTAGGGCCATTTCAGGGGTTGCCAGCTTGTAATAGGATTGCCATTGGCAAAGGTGTTTGTGGTACAGCTGTAGAATCTAGAGAGGTGCAATTAGTAGCAGATGTACATTTGTTTCCAGGTCATATAGCATGTGATGATGCATCGAATTCAGAATTAGTTATTCCAATAATTAAGGATAATAAGGTTTATGGAGTTCTAGATTTAGACAGTCCTATAAAGAATAGATTTACCGAATTAGAAAAAGGTTATTTTATAAAGCTTGTAGATATATTAAATGAGTATATAGATTGGGAAAACATCTAGTCCTTATTAATATCAATACTGATATTAATGTATAACAATTTGAGTTAAATTAAAAATAGATAGGAATAAATAATTGAAAGGATGATAATAATGGGAATATTGGATGGAATTAGACCAGAAAGAGTAATGTATTACTTTGAGGAAATATCTAAAATACCTAGATGTTCATACGATGAAAAGAGGATTAGCGATTATTTGGTTGAAGTTGGAAAGAACCTAGGTTTAGAGGTAATACAAGATGAAGCCCTAAATGTAATCATCAAGAAGCTAGCATATAAAGGTTATGAAAATAGTCCAATTATTGTACTACAAGGACATATGGATATGGTAGGAGAAAAAACTGATGACTCAGATCACGATTTTTCCAAAGATCCAATTAAGCTTGAGATTGAAGGAGACAATATATTAGCAAGGGTAACAACATTAGGAGCAGATAACGGAATTGCAGTTGCCATGTGTTTGGCATTACTAGAGTCCAAGGATATACCTCATCCAAGGCTAGAAGTCTTAGTTACATCTAATGAGGAATCAGGCATGTCTGGAGCAGATGCTTTAGATATAAAAAATATAGATGGTAGGATTCTAATAAATATCGACTCCGAAGAAGAAGGTAAGATACTTGTTAGTTGTGCGGGAGGAGAGAGAAATATTATTACTATTCCAATTAATTGGAGTGAAATATCTAAAGGAAAAGATGCCTATGAGATTATTGTTGCAGGATTACAAGGTGGACATTCAGGTATGGAAATCAATAAATATAGAGGAAATTCCAACAAAATATTAGCTAGAGTACTTCATAGAATAAATATGGATACAGATATGGATTTATCTTTTATAGAAGGTGGATCTAAATCCAATGCTATACCTAGATATGCTAAAGCAATTATTTCTCTTTCAAATGATAAAGTTGAAGTGGTCAAAGATACTGTTTCAAAGATAGAAAATGAATTAAAAGCTGAGTTAGCTTCTTCTGATAAGGGTATTGAATTGATTTTTAAAAAATCTGAAGAAAAAATAAATAGAGTTTTTCATAAAGACATTATGATGAAAATTATTACTGCTTTAATGATATTGCCAAATGGGGTTCAAACTATGAGTATGGACATAGAAGGGTTGGTTGAGAGTTCTAATAATGTTGGTGTAGTTAAAACTACAGAAGATGGAGTAACCATTGAGTCTGCCATGAGATCATCCGTAGGAACATTAAAATCCTATATTTCAGATCAGATAAGGATAATTGCAGAAAACATAGGTGCTAAATGGATGAGTTCTTCTTCATATCCAGCTTGGGAATATAACAGAGATTCCTATATAAGAGAAGTTTTCAAAAAATCATATAAAGAAATTTCTGGGGAAGAAATAAAGATTGCAGCTATTCATGCAGGACTTGAGTGTGGACTATTTAAAGAGAAGTTTGGTGAAATGGATATGGTATCATTTGGACCAAATATGCATGGGGTTCATGCGCCTGGGGAGAAACTTAGTATATCTTCAACTGAAAGAACTTATGAGTTATTACTAAAAGTCTTGGAAAAAATAAAATAATTTTAAATAACATATGTACTTCTATGGTTAAATAAGGTATTATTAGCATATAATTAATAAAATTATAGATAAAGGAGAATTGACATGGACAAGAAAAAAGATGAAACTTTTGAATACAATGATGAGCATTGTGGTGGATGTGGATGTGGAACAGATTGTGGAGAAGAACATGATCACGATCACATGATGTTTGAAGATGATGAAGATGAAATAATGTATCTTACACTTGATGATGATACTGAATTAGAGTGTACAGTTCTAGGTATATTTGAAGTTGAAGATGTTGAATACATTGCATTATTACCTATTGGAGAAGATGAAGTATTACTATACAAATATGTTCAGCTAGAGGAAGAAGATTTTGACTTATTACCAATAGAAAATGAAGAAGAATTTGAAACTGTATCAGAAGCTTTCTATGCTCTATTTTCAGATGATGAAGATGAATTTGTTGAATATGAAAACTATGATGTAGAAGAAGATAAGGAATAATTTTGTACAGGCACTTTGCTATTCTAGCGAAGTGCTTTTTACAAATAATAATATAATAAAAATCAATTGTTGATTTTCAATTAAAAAGGGTATTAGATATCTAAAGAAAGGAGGAAAAAATTGAATCAAATTACTGTATATAATACCTACTCAAAGTATCTAGAAGATAGATTTGGAGAAAAGGTATATAAATTACCTATAAGTTTACCCCTCACATGTCCAAATAGAGATGGAACTATAGGTAGTGGAGGATGTATATTTTGTGGTGAAGAAGGAGGTTCTTTTGAAAACTTACCTTCATCAATAAAAATTAAAGATCAATTGAAAAGAAATAAAGAATATATAGGGAAAAAATATAAAGCAAAAAAGTTTATTGCTTACTTCCAGAATTTTACAAACACTTATCTTCCCTTTGAGGAGTTTAAATTCGCTATAGAAGAGGTTTTAGTAGAAGACATAGTTGGCATATCCATATCTACAAGGCCAGATTGTATAAATGATAGATATTTAGAATATTTATCTGGTATCAAAGAAAATTACAATGTGGATATAACCATAGAGCTAGGACTTCAAACGGTGAATTATCTGACCCTAAGCAAAATAAATAGGGGTCATACTCTAGCAGAATATATAGATGCAAGCTTGAAGATTAAAAGATATGGTTTGAGAAATTGCACCCATTTAATTCTCAATTTTCCTTGGGACAGTGAACTTGATGTTATTGAAAATGCAAAGGTAATATCTGCTTTAGGGATAGATGAGATAAAGCTTCATGCTTTATATATTGTTGAAGGAACTCAATTAGCTGAAATTTACAAATCTGGAGAATTGAGACTGATTTCTAAAGAGGAATATATGGAAAGAGTTATTGTTTTTTTAGAATATTTAGATCCAAAAATTGTTATACAAAGAATAATTGGGAGAGCTCCAGAGGAAAACTTACTATTTGTTAATTGGAGTGAATCTTGGTGGAAAATAAGGGATGAAATTGTTTCTTTAATGGAAGCAAGAAATACCAAACAAGGTGTAAAGTTTGATTACTTAAATGGAAAAGGAATAAGAAATTTCGAATAATTTTGAAAACAAAAAGGATAATTGGGTTTTATGTCGAATGTATAATATAATAAATATATGAAAGGCTAGGTGGTTGTTCATGGTTAAATTCATTTTAGGTGAGAAGGGTACTGGGAAGACAAAATGGCTTATAGACAACGCTAACAAAGATATGAAGGAGGGCAATGGAAATATTGCTTTTATTGATGTGGATGACGACCATATATTTACACTAAATTATAATGTGAGACTAATTAATGCCATGGAATTCAATATATTAAATGTTGAATCTTTCTATGGCTTTTTGTGTGGGATTATTGGGATGGATTATGACATAGAAAAAATTTATGTAGATAGTATTTATAAGATTATGAAGCTAGATATCGCTGATTTAGAAAAAATACTATATGATTTATCTAAAATTGAAGAGAAATATAATATAGATTTCTTTATTAATGTTGATTATACCATGGATCAAATACCAGATGATTTAAAAGAATATTGCATAGAATTAGAAACACAATATGCAGTATAGAAAAAAGGCAGGATTAAAAATCCTGCCTTTTTTAAATAATCAATTAACTCATACTATCTGGTCTAAATGTGCCACAATCAGTTTGATCGGATGATTTGGCATCTCTTGGTTGTATTTCTATTTTTCCTGCTGAGCATAAATCCCCAGATTTGTAATAATGACAGCTGTTTACTACACATTTTACTCCTTCAGTAATCTTTTCGTTATGCATGTCAATCTCCTTTCACACAAATATTTTGTTTCATGGGTTTAGTTTTACTAATTCAGAAATTATTATACTAGAATTATTTAAATATAAATTAAAATAGTGTAAAATAAGTATATGAGAAGAGAAAGGTGATGAGATGAAAGAAAGACTAGATAAGATACTTGCAAACATGGGTTATGGAAGCAGAAAAGAAGTTAGAAGATTTATTAAAGATGGTAGAGCGAAAGTAAATGGCTCCATTATTTATGATAATGAGCTTAAAGTAAATCCATATGAAGATGAAATATTTTTTAATGGAGAAAAGGTTTTATATAGAGAATTTATCTATTTAATGATGAATAAGCCTCAAGGATTAGTTTCTTCAACAGATGATCCTAGAACTAGAACAGTATTAGATTTACTTTCAGAGGAATATCTAATATATAAACCATTTCCAGTTGGCAGATTAGATAAAGATACAGAGGGTTTGCTTATGATAAGTAATGATGGTAAATTAGCTCACGAACTATTATCTCCTAAAAAGGGAGTAGATAAAAAGTATTATGCTAAGATAGATGGATATGTGGAAGATAAATTCATTGAAGCTTTTAAATCAGGAGTCATATTAGATGATGGCTACAAGACTTTACCGGCGGATTTAGAGATTATAAATGCAAATATAATTTCAGAAATATTTTTAACTATACAAGAAGGTAAATTCCACCAAGTAAAGAGAATGTTTGAAAGTATTGGTATGAAAGTTATATTTTTAAAGAGAGTATCAATGGGACCCTTAATATTAGATGAGTCTTTAAATCTTGGAGAATATAGAGAATTAACAGAGGAAGAAATTATTTTATTAAAAAATAGATAAAACTATGATATAATATAATTAAATTTAAAATTAGATAGGGTGTATAATTTGAGTGTTTACAGTGATAAAAGTAGTATTTTTGAAACATTTTTTAAAAACAGATCTTCTTTAATAGTCCAATTCAAAAGAGGCGATATAAGTAAAAAACAGTATTTAGAGTATAACTATGATTTAGTAAAGAGAATGAACTTGAAACCTTTCTTAAGGATAGATAGCTATGAAATGGGTATGTACAATTACCAATATTATAATGTATTAGCAAAATATTTTACTGCTCTTGCAAAGGATATAAAAAATACTAAAAAACATAATAAGTATTATAATTATTATTTAAACAAGGGAAATAATTATTATCATGAAAAGGATAAAGCAGCTCTTAATTTACTCAAGTACTTAGAATTCAAAGGGATTGATGCCTATTACATTAATGTGAATTCAAGATCCCTAAATGATAAACTTTATGAGATTGTATTACTTGATTATAAGGAAGCAATATTTCATTCTAAGGCAATTTGGTTATTGGACATATTAAAAGAAAAAGGAATTTTTATTGAAGAAAAGAAAGATTCTTTAATAGATGAATATATTAATGAAACTTATTAATTAAGATTAAAAAAGTCTTCCGAAAGGAAGACTTTTTTATAAGGAATAAAATGTTCTGTTATATTATTTTATTATTTTGCAATTAATTTTATTATTTCTTCTAATGAACTACCAACCTCAATTTCAAAGCTTCCAGATTTCAACTTAGTATCAAGTTTCAATTCTTGTGACTTTTGAACAAAATCCCCTTTGCTTGTAACTAGTCCATTTGATTCTAAAATATTACCTATTTTAGATGGTAGAGATCCAGGTGGGATAACAATTTTGATAATTGTACCTACAGGATTCTCAACTATTGGGTCTTTAGGCTCATCAGGTTCATTTTCTACTATATCATCTTCTACAATAGGCTCCTCGATATCTTGCTCTTCTTGGTCATCTACTATAGGATCAGGGTCCTTAGCTGAATCATCTTCTACAATAGCATGGTTTTTCGGAGGTAAATCTAAGGCATCATTTGCAAACAAAAGATCTAATCTCCATCCGATTATGAATACAACTATTCCTATTATTCCAATCATAATTATGTAATCTACAGAGTCATATAAAATATCTTTCAAGCTTTCTAGTATTTTTTTCAACATTTTCACCTCGTTAAAGAACTTTAAAAAAATAGAGTTTTTAATTCTTAAGTAGTGTATAATATATTATAACATAAGAACTAGGAAAAGGTGAGAAAACTTTGAAAGAAATATTAATAGATAAAAATGAGAGCGACCAAAGATTGGATAGATTTCTAAAAAAATACTTTGGAGAAGCACCAAAAGGATTTATATTTAAGATGATTAGAAAAAAGAACATAAAGGTAAATGAAGCAAAAGCTAACCCAGAAACTACCATTTATGAAGGGGATACAATACAGCTTTATTTGTCTGATGAGACTATAGAGAAGTTTATTACAAAAAAGGGTGAGATTAGATCAAAGATTATACCCAATATTATTTATGAAGATAATAATATTATTTTGATAAATAAACCAGTAGGTATATTATCTCATGGTGCTTCCAAAGAATTTGAAGAAAACATAGTTGATAGTATGATTTCTTATTTAATTCAAAAAGGAGACTTTGTACCTAGGGTAGAAAAAACCTTTACACCTTCAATATGCAATAGACTAGATAGAAATACTTCAGGAATTATAATAGGTGCTAAAAATTATCAATCACTTAAAAGTATAAATGAGGCAGTAAAAAATGGACATATAAGAAGATTTTATAAGACCATAGTTAAGGGAATTATAAAGAAAGAATTTACTGCAGAAGGATATTTAACTAAAGATGAAGATAGGAACAGAGTTGAGGTATATGAAGATGATTTTGATGGATCAAAAAAAGTTGTTACAAATATAAAACCACTTAGAAATAATAATGAATATTCCTTACTTGAAATTGAACTGATCACTGGAAGAACACATCAGATAAGGGGGCATTTATCTTCATTAGGATATCCAGTCATTGGAGATAGGAAATATGGTTATAGAGAAATAAACAATACATTTAATGAGAATTATGGACTAGATAATCAATGGCTACACGGATATAAGGTTGAATTCAACGGATTAGAAGGTGAATTTTCTTATCTAAATAGTAAAGTTTTTATTAGTGAAATAGCAGGGAAAATTGCAAAGATAGAAGAAGATTTATTTAAATAATCGAAGGGGTGATTAAATGAATCGTGAGTTAAAGGTTTATGTAGAGGGCGTAGGGGAAGTACTGATCAATCATGGAGATAGACTTGAGGATATATCTAAAAAGGTATTTGACAAAGACTATAAAAACTATTTAGGTGCAAGAATTAATAATGAAGTATTTAATCTAAATAAAACTATTCATGAAGAAGCAAATATTAGTTTTATAGATATAAGAGATGTGGATGGTTATAGAATATATACTAAGACTATTTCTGCAGTCTTTATAATGGCTTGCAAAGCTATTTTCCCTGATAGGGTTGTTAGAATTGAACATTTCCTCGGCAAAGGTCTTTATGCATGTTTTGAGAAAGGTTTTTCTTTTAGTTTCAAAGAAGTAGAAGAAATCCAAGAGAAGATGAAGGAAATAATAGAAACTGATTACTCTATTAGTAGAGAAAAGTTACCAAAGGATAAAGCTATGGAACTTTTTAAAAAAAACAACTATGATGATAAGATTAGACTTCATAATACCCTAGAAAGAGAAGAAATACATGTATATACCATTGGTGACCATATAGATACATATCATGGTTATCTAGCTCCATCCACTGGTTATATAGAGGAGTTTGAGCTTAAATATTATTATCCAGGAATTATAATTTTATTTCAAAGTACGACATCTAATCATCAAATACCTGAGTTTAAAGAATTAAAGAAACTATCTAAAGTCTTTAAAGAGGTAAATGATTGGGGTGATATCTTAGATCTTGGATATGTAGGATCTCTAAATGAAAAAATTATGGATGGAAGTATTGCAGAAGTTATCAGGGTATCTGAAGCCCTTCATGAAAAGAAAATTGCCAAAATTGCAGATAAGATTTGTGAAGATGAAGATCTTCACCTAATTTTAATTGCTGGGCCTTCTTCTTCAGGAAAAACAACTTTCTCTAGAAGACTGGCAGTTCAATTAAAAGTAAATGGTAAAAGACCAGTGACTATTTCAGTGGATGATTATTTTGTCGATAGAGAAAAAACTCCTCTAAATGAAGATGGTACTTATGATTTTGAATCTATTGATGCTATTGATTTAGAAAGTTTAAATGAGGATTTAGTGAAGCTCATTGAAGGTAATGAGGTAGAATTACCTAAGTTCAACTTTACTACAGGAAAAAGAGAAAAATCAGGCAAAATAATAAAAGTTGATAAAGATCATCCAATTATTGTTGAGGGGATTCATAGTTTGAATCCTAAAATGACTTATCATATACCAGAAAAAAATAAGTACAAGATATATATTTCAGCTTTAACTCAACTTAATATAGATGCACATAATCGTATTCCGACTACAGATACAAGGTTGATAAGAAGGATTGTCAGAGATATTAAGTACAGGGGAAACGACGCTTTGCGAACCTTGGAGATGTGGTCAGGGGTTAGAAAGGGTGAGGAGAGATATATTTTCCCATTCCAAGAAGAGGCAGATATATTATTTGATTCCGCATTAGTATATGAATTAGCAGTGCTGAAAAAGCATATTTCACCACTTTTAAAGGAAATTGACAATACTAGTATTTATTATGGTGAAGCTAAAAAACTACTTAAATTCCTTAATTATTTTAAAGAAATCGAAGATGAGAGTATTATTCCTCCTAATTCAATACTACGAGAATTTGTTGGAAAGACTTATTTTGACATTCATTAATGAGGTGGGATGATATGAAAGAAATATTAGATAAAGTCGTAGAAAACAATAGATATATGATAAAAAAAGGTAAGGTAGCAGATTATATACCAGCATTATCCAAGAAAGACCCAAATGAAATAGGAATTTGTATAATGGATACAGATGGGAATGTTTATAAAACTGGAGATTATAATACAAAATTTACTATACAGAGTATATCTAAAGTATTAAGCCTTCTATTAGCCTTAAAGGATAATGGTGAGGAGTATGTATTTAAAAAAATAGATTATGAACCTACAGAAGAGCCTTTTAATACATTATTCAAATTGGATTTACCAAATACTTTAAAACCTACTAACCCTATGATTAACTCTGGTGCAATTGTAACCACATCCTTGATTAAAGGAAAAGGGGAAGAAAAGTTTAATAGATTACTTGAATTCATTAGAGAAGTTACTGAGAATCCTAATATTAATTACAATGAAGAAGTTTATTTGTCTGAAAAAGGAACGGGAGATAAAAACAAAGCTATGGCATATCTAATGAAGTCCAGAGGGTTTCTTGAAGGAGATGTAGATGAAATCTTAGATACTTATTTCAAACAATGTTCCATAGAAGTAGATACTGTTGATATAGCTAAGATTGGATTATTTATAGGGAATAGATGCCCTCTACTTAAAGAAAATAGTATGGTGTCCAATGAAAAAGCAGCATCCATAGTAACTGCAATAATGGCTACATGTGGGATGTATAATTTTAGTGGTGAATATGCCGCAAATGTAGGCATACCATCAAAAAGTGGTGTAGGAGGAGGTATTTTAGGGACTATACCATATAAGATGGGGATTGGGGTATATAGCCCAAGCTTAGACCAATATGGAAATTCCATTGCAGGATTTGGCATTATTAGAGATTTATCTAAAGAATTAAACTTAAGTATATTTTAAAATGTAAGTGGGGGGGAAAGCTAAACCTAAACCTTCCACTTATATTAATTTACAGTATCGTTATTTCTTGTAAACATGGATAAACTATAATAAAATTGAGTTACCTAAAGAAAAGAGTGATTGAATGACATATAAAAAAAGTGTTATTATTTTATTTATCTTGAGTTGTTTCTTATTTGTAGGGTGTCAAGAAAAATCTTTAGATGAGGATAATAATTCAAGTAAGGATGATATTGGACATATTGAAAATGACCACATGGTTCCAATAGATGATAGAATTAAATCAATGTCAATAGAAGAAAAAATAGGTCAGTTAATAGTGGTAGGATTTGACGGAAGTAGCATAAATGAAGAGGCAATTGAGTTTATTGAGGATCTAAAGGTTGGAGGATTTATATTATTTTCAAGAAATATAATAGATGAAAACTCGGTGTTAGGACTGTTAAACAATCTTAAAGAAGCTAATTCTAATAATGATATCCCATTATTATTATCTATAGATGAAGAAGGCGGGATGGTTAGTAGATTACCTAAGTCATTTGTAAAGCTACCAGATGCAATGACAGTAGGAAATAAAAATGATGAAGAAATTTCTTATGGTTTTGGCAAGATGTTAGGAGACAGAGTAAAAGCATTGGGATTCAATACGAATTTTGCACCTGTATTAGATATTAACTCTAACCCCAATAATCCTGTAATTGGAAACAGAGCTTTTGGAACTGAAGTTAATCAAGTTGTATCTAGTGGTATTCAGGTCATGAAGGGAATAAGAGAAAGTGGAGTAATCCCAGCAGTAAAACATTTTCCAGGACATGGAGATACAAATATTGACTCTCATATTAATTTACCTATAGTACGCAAAGATATGGATGAATTAAAATTCTTTGAACTATTGCCTTTTATATCAGCTATTGAAGAAGATGTAGAGATGATTATGGTAGCACATATATTATACCCTGAGATAGATAAGGACTACCCTGCCACTATGTCTTTTGAAGTAATACAAAGAACTTTAAGGGATGAATTAGGTTATGATGGTGTAATAGTATCTGATGATATGACCATGGGAGCTATAGTTAAAAATTATACTTTAGAGGATGGTGTACTACAGTTTATCAAGTCAGGTGGAGATATTGCTTTGATTTGCCACGGGAAAGATAATCCAAGAAAGGCTGTAGAAAAAATAGCTGATGCAGTAAATAGTGGAGAGTTAAGTGAAGAAGATATAGATAAGAAAGTCTATAGAATATTAAAGCTTAAAGATAAATTTAATTTGGAAGATAGCGTAATAGACAAACTAGATTTACAAGAAATAAATCATAATACTACTAAATTAATTGATGAGATTAATAGATAATGGACAATAAAAGGGGAGAATATGATGTCTGATAGAATTGTATATTTAGGACCTTTTAATAATAAGAAAAAAGATGATTTAATAAATAAAGCATTAAAAAGCTTGAAAAGCAAGGACGGTGATAAGTTTTACTACTTATTGCCAAATGGTGAGTTACTAACAGATTATAGAAGGAAATTCATAAACCATGTTGAAAAATCATTTGAGATTAATTTATTTACTTTTGATAATGTAGTCAAAGATATATTAAGAGATGAAATTTATTTAACTATAAATGATGCTATGAAGGATTTAATCATAAAAAAGGTAATTAATAAACTAAAAGATGAAGGGAAAATCATATATTATAAGGATTTTATTTCTATGGAAGGATTTATAGAGACTTTATCTAGTATAATAGGTGAGATAAAAAGGTCATTAGTTTATCCAAAGGACTATCTAAATAATTGTCCTAGTAAAATAAATTATAAAGAAATAGGACTTATATACTCTGGATATGAGAATTGTCTAGATGAGTTAAATTTATTAGATAGAGAAGCTGCTTATTTCAAAGCAATAGAAAAATTAAAGAATAACAACAATTATTTTAATAACTTAGATTATATAATTATTGATGAATTCTATGATTTTCGACCTATTGAAATTGATATAATAAAAGAATTATGCAAGTCTAATATAGATATATACATAAACATCCCCTTTGATATGAAGTCTAAGTTATCAACTATTAAAGATACAATAGAGACATTAAGTGGGCTAAAATTTGATATAGAATATATAGAGAAAGATGAGATGACAGACTTTGAGTTAATAGGCTATAACTTTTTTAACGAAGAAACAATATCCTTAGAATATAATAATAATTTAACTCTAATTAACTCCCCTTCAATCTATATTGAATTAAAAAGGATTTTTGAGGAGATAAAAAGACTTCATAGAGATGGAAGAGAATTAAATAGAATGTCTATAGTACTGTTAAATGAAGAATATAAAGATATACTCTTCGAAGTAGCTAAGGAAGAAAATACACCTATAAGTTTACAAAAGGAAGTTCCACTAATTGAAATTCCTTTAATCAAAGAATTTTTAAATATAATTGATACTAAGGTAAGTAATCTTAGTAAAACTACTGTAGTCAATAGAATTAAATCACATTATTTTAATATAGTGGATAATGAATTGAAAGATAAGTTAGAATTTATTTTAAGAAAGTTAAATTTCAGCAATCTTGATGAATTAATAGGGTTATTTGCCAATGAAAACAGTTTAAATATCTCTGCCGACAGTATAGAACCTATTAGTGAAGTAATAGATATAATTTTAGATGAAATGAAGTTGATTGCAGACAGCAACTCTGTACTGAATTATAATAGTATTTTTAAGGCGAGGATTGAGTACTATTGTTTAAATGATAAAATTGCAGATAGATATAGTAAGGATAAAGATTTCAACTTGTTTTATAGGGATAAATCAGCTTTGGAAAAATTACACGAAATAATTGATAGTATGGAGCAAATTTCTATGCTTATGGCAGAGATCTCAATTGAAGATTATTATGAAGCTTTAACTAGATTAATTCAAGATGAGACCGTTTTAGATCAAGATGGAAATCTAAATGGCGTAAAAATATTTAATTTAATAAACAGTAGAGGATTTAACCACGATATTGTATTTATTACTGGTTTGTCAGAACAGCAATATCCTGTAATACAAAGGAATGATTTTTTTATAAATGATGATAATTGCCATGAATTAAGAAAAATCGGATTGGATTATAAAAATTATCATGAAAGGTTAAATAACGAAGCAATAAAGTTTGCAGCATTAATATCTTCTTGTATAGATAGAGCATATTTATCATATAGTGGAGATTCAACTGAAACCAGTCTCCCATCTATGTTTTTAGATGAAGTACTAAGTATGTTTAATGGAGAAAATACAGAGGAAAAAATACAATCAATTGATATCGATATAGATTATTTACTTAAGGATTCTATAGAAAATATAACGACTATAGAAGAACTGTCTAATTATTTAGTTTTAAATCACCATAATGATATGTCAAATCAATCCTTGGGATATTTTTCTCTTCATAATTCCATTGATGGAAAGCGATTCGAAGATATTAATCATAAGGTCTTTAGTGAATATAAAAGGCATGAGGAAACATTCAATGAATATAGTGGAATGATTAGCGATGAATTAATTATTCAGGACATAAAAGAATTATTAAAAGACAAAGTATATTCAAATACTTATTTGGAAGCCTATGGTAGATGCCCATATTACTTTTTACTGAGTAATTTACTTAATGTAGAGGAAATGGAAAGAAGTTTTGAAGAATATAGCCCTATGGATGTAGGAAATATTTATCATGATGTTCTAAGACATTACTATCATGCATACAAAGAAGATATATCTAAGCATGTCGCGGGAGAAAAACTATTCTTGGTAGAAGATTCTTTGGATTATTTAATGGAACTTGTAGAAACATATTCTAGAAATCATGATTTGAACTCACAAAACAAGCATAGTCAACTAATCATTGAAAATACCTATGACAGATTAAGAGAATTCATAGAAAAGGATATAATAAGGATAACAAATTCTAGTGAAAAGCTAGTGCCCCATAGCTTTGAGGTAGAATTTGGCGGATATAATAAGTTTATTCTTGATTTAGACAATGGAAAGATAGAAATTAGAGGGAAGATAGATAGAATTGACAAGATTTTAGGAGAAGATAAATATACAATAATGGACTATAAGAGTAGTTCCTATGGAATTTATGATGTGGATAGTATGGAAAAGGGTATATCATTACAATTACCTATTTATATCTTGTCTCAAGAAGATAAAAAGGTAGTAGCAGGTCTATACGGAATAATAGCAAATGGAGATTTTGAGGTTAAATTAGGTTTGCTAGAAGAAACAAAAATGATAAATAGTAGAAACAAAGGAGCTTTAGATACTGAAGAATGGGACAAGCTAATGGAGACAACTAAGGCTAATATAAATAGATTCGTAACAGGAATGTTCAATGGAGATTTTTCAGTTAATCCTATGGAATGTTCTCCTTATTGCATCTACAAAGATATTTGTAGATATGAAGAACAATTGGAGGTGGAGTAATGAGTCTCAATGATCCTCAGCAAATTGCAATTAATACAATAGATAAGAATGTGGCTGTTAATGCTGGAGCAGGTACTGGAAAAACAAAGGTTCTAACGGAAAGATTTGTACACATATTAGAAAATGGGAATCTTGAGGATGGAAAAGAGATAGAGTCCATTGTAGCTATTACTTTTACCAAAAAGGCTACACAAGAAATGACTGATAGAATTAGAAAAGAAATTAGAAAGAATTTTAGTAAAGGTTCTAAATGGAGAATGTATTATAGGGATATGGACAAATCAAATATTTCTACTATCCATAGTTTTTGCGCAAAAATCCTAAGAGAAAATCCAATAGAAGCAAAATTAGACCCTCTATTTGAAGTTTTGGAAGATAGTGTATCAACTAAACTTCTCAAAGAATCTATTAGGGAAGTTCTAAATAATGGTATAGAAAAAGATGAAGAAGTATATAAGTTGTTGAGATTATTCAAGAAAAATAGTACTGATTTTATAGTAAATGATTTCTACGATGTCTACAACAAAATTAGAACTGTAGGTATCTCTTTCGAAGAGTTGAAGGAGAAGTCATTAGATTATATTAAAAAGCTTAAAATAGAAGAATCTGATTTAATAATCATAAAAGAAACCTTCCATTATCTAATAGATAAGCTTCCGAAGAATTCAAAGATATATAAATTAAGGGAAGATGTAAATTGGATAAGATTTATAGAAGGAGATTATGATGAAAATGAATTGCCTAAGATTTTAGCATATCTTTACGATAATATTGGAACAAGCACAAAAGAACCAGAGAAGATTGACCTATTGAAAAAAACTATGGCAAAAACCCTTCTAGGTTCAGAAGTAAATAATATTAATTACTATAATACTGTTTTAGATTTGCTTATAGATATAAATATTAACTATGATTTAAAAAAGAGAGAAATAGGGGGATTAGATTATGATGATCTTCAGATAATGGTTTTAAAACTACTAGATAACGAATTTATTAGAAATATGTATCAAGATAAGTTTAAATATATAATGATTGATGAGTTTCAAGATACAAATGAACTACAAAAAAACATATTTTATAAACTAGCAACAGTTAATAAAAAATTAGATAAATCAAATCTGTTTGTTGTAGGGGATCCAAAACAATCTATATATGGATTTAGAGGAGCAGACTTAGATGTTTTTTATGATGTAATAGAAGATATTAAACTTATTTCTAATGAAGATACAATTACCTTACAAAAAAACTATAGGACTGTAGGTACGGTAATTAGTTTTATAAATAATATATTTGGACAGTTAATGCCAAATAAATATTCACCGTTAAAAGAATTTCATATATCAGAAAATCAAATAGATGTGGAAATATTAGAAAATATTAATCTTCAGGTACCAATAGGTCAGAATCAAAACAATTATTATAGACATTTTGAGGCAGAACTCATTGCAAAAAGAATAAAGGAATTAGTAATATCAAAAAAGTTTAAATATGGTGATTTTGCAATATTGTTTAGAGCTACAACAAGAAATCATATATATGAAGATGCTTTAAAGAACTTTGGTATACCTTATTACAATTCTGGAGGTAAGAGATTTTTTCTACAACAAGAAATATTGGATTTAATTAATGCATTAAAATCTATCAGTAACCCCTATGATACTATTGCAACCATAGGATTTTTAAGATCGCCTTTAATAGGACTTTCCGATAGAATTATATATTGGATACTTAAGTCTAAGGACTCTACAGTATATAATTCCTTGGTAGAAGTAGAAAACAATTCTTACTTAAGTGATGAGGAGAAAAGGTCTATAATAGATGCAAGAAGTTTGATTGATGAATTATATTTAATGAAAAACTTATATGACTTATCAAAATTAGTAGATACCTTGATTAGTAAAACCTATTTCATACAATCTTTACTTTTAAAACAGGGAGGAAAACAATCTGTAGCTAATGTATATAAGTTTAGAGATATTGTGAAGGAGTATGAAAAAAGAAATATTGCTACTATGGAAGATTTCATTGATTACCTTGAGGAATCAAAGGAAAGAGATGAATCACAAGGTAAAACTGAATCAGAGAATGCAGATGTGGTTAAGATACTAACTATACACAAATCAAAGGGATTACAATTTCCAGTGGTTATAGTTCCTGAAATGTCCACATCTGGTAGAGGTAATTATCCAAATATACTATTTGATAAAAACATAGGAATAGGTGTCCAATTTGGAAGCACTAGAGCCTTATATGACAGTATACGCAAAGAAGCAGATAGAAAAGATAAAGAGGAAAGAGAGAGAATTCTATATGTTGCAATGACAAGGGCAGAGAAGATGCTTATTTTAGGGAATCAAGGTAAGGACAGTGGCTTTAAAAAGATGATAAAAGATTTGATAAATCCCGATCAATGCAAAATAATATCGGATATTGATATGGATATGGAAGGGTATTCTTCAGTTAATTTGATTAATAAAGAATTAGTTAATCACAGAGAAAGTACGAATGTACAGTTACCCCTATTGTATCAGATTTCTGATCATAATAAGAAGACCCTAGAGCGGTTTAGTATAAGTCAGTATTTAAGCTTTATAGATTGTAACAGAAAATTTTATATGGATTACTATAGAAAAATTGTTACCTATGAAGAACCAAATGAAAAATCTAATAATGATTCCTACCTAACAGGTTTAGAGAAAGGAAATATTATACACAAGTTTATTGAACACTATAAATTAGGAATGGATCAAAAGATTTTGTTGGAAAAGGTATGTAAATCATTTGGTACAAACTATAATGATAGTATATATGAGAAATTAACACCCTACATTAATAATTACCTAAAGGAATATAATGAAGATTATGATCAAATATATATTGAAAAACCATTTTATTTAAAAATTAAGGATAGTTTTATCACCGGAGTAATTGATAGAGTAAATATAAAAAATGGTAAAGCTGAAATTATTGATTTTAAGACCAATAGAGTAACAAATAAAAATGAACTAATAAATCATTATTTACCTCAATTACAGTTATATGCCTATGTTGTCAAAGAGGTAATGGAGATAGAATTAGATAGCGTAGGAATACTATTCTTAGAAGATGGAGAATTTGTTAAAATATCAATTAATGAAAGAAGTCTGGAAGAAAATATTTCTCGTATAGAAAGTTTTATAGACTTTGTATCTAATAATAGTAATATTTTAAATTATATGAAGAATGATAGAAATTGTAATTTTTGTGAACATAAATCTATTTGTAGTTTAACATAGAATTAGGAGGTGCAATATTGATAATAGGAATAGGATTTGTTGCCATAGGTATATTTATATATATAAGAGAAAACTATGATATAGATATTGTAGATGGAGAAAAAGTCTTTAATAAAAAGGATAAAAGCAAGAAGGATCTAAAATATAAGTACAATATGTTAGTGTGTATTTTTTCTTTACTGCTAGGAATATATAGGATTATTAATTCAATTATATATTAAGGTGGCCTAATTATTATGAGAAAAACTCTTACCATTATATTTTTAATTTTAATTATATTTTTACCTGCCAATTCCTTGGCGGAGGAAATAAAAACAATATTAGTTATCGTTGATGAATTACCATTCAACATAGTTGAGAAGCTTTCTTTAGAGAAGTATGGAATAGGTCTAGTAAATTTAAAGACAAGGTCATCATACTCAGAAGAAGGATTGTATTTATCCATAAATACAGGTAGAAAACTAAGTTTAGCTGAAGTTGGGAAAAAAAATTCTGGTATTGAATATATAGGAGATATCTTAGAGAAAGAGAAGGTTTCTTATATAGGAGAAGGTAAAGAGGATTTAGTAGTTGTGAATAATGCCAAGAAAGTTAATTATAGGGAAGACACCTTAATATATGATCTTGAATGGTTAGTAAAAAACACAGATAATATGCTGAGTAAATCGAATTTATTAAGTTTGGGATATAATTTTGAAGATGAATCAAATAGAATAGATATATTAAGTTCTTACTTAAAAAAATATAAAGACAATAGAATAATTATTCTACCTAAAAAAGCAGCTGTAGAAGATAAAAATCTTATAAACAATTATATAGTACCAATTATATATATAAATAAGCAGGATTCAGGAGTGTTAACAAGTTTATCTACTAATCGGGAAGGATTTATAACTTTAGAAGATATTTCTGTTCAAATAAAAAATACTTATGGATATAGCAAGAAGACAAATATAGGAAATGAGTTTCTAATGGTATCAGAAAACGAGCCATTAAAAGAAATAAAGGATATATATACCAACACAATGAATCTGCTAATAATAGCATTTATATTTCATGGACTTACTTATTTAACACAGGGTCTATTAGGTATATGGATATTAAGGCGAAGAGAATCAAGGGAATGGCTGAACATAGTCTATGCTTTTACTTCTACTATAATTTGTATCTCTTTAATACTAGGTTTTTTTCAATTTCATGAGAATCTGTTTTTATATTTGATTATTATTATTCCAATAGCTTATATAATTGCAAAGTCTGTAGTAAAGAAGAACTATGATTTTGTAAAACATATTAGTATTTTAACATATCTATTAATAGTTATTGGAACGATTTTTTATCCAAAGATGATATATAATTCTTATATGGGATTTAACAATTTAGTGTATGGAGCAAGGTATTATGGACTTAATAATGGAATAATGGGAGTATTATTAGCTACTTCAATATTAACTTATTTCAATATTACCAAGACTATATTAAATGCAAATATAAAGAGACTTGTAGGTTTATTAATATTCGTTTTAAATATTGTAGTGCTTTCTACAAGATATGGAGCAAATACAGGAGGATTTATTACATCCATAGCTTTATTTGGGATAATGATGTATATACTATTTTTAAATAAAAAGATTAGTCTGAAAAATATTGTTATATTGCTATTTATAGGAGCATTAATATTTTGTTTGAATATGTATCTTGATAACATTAATGAGGGAAAATCTCATGCAATACAATTTTTTTATAGAATTAAGGAAAATGGAATTGGAGAATTTGTATCAATGGCAACATTTAAAGCTAGGGAGCTTATTAAACTAACACTATCTCCACCCTTTTCAATTGTACTAATCTTTCAATTTATTATATTAAAAAAACTATATAAGAGATTGAAGTATAGTAAAGATATAAAAGAAGAAGCGATAATAATGATTATCACTTCTTTAATAGGTTTTGCAATAAATGATACTGGTGTTATAACTTTTATATATATGATGCATTATTTAATATTTGATTTTATTAATAGAATTGGTATTGAATAATTTTACTCCTTTATAGGTAGTCTTGATATAAAATATACTGCAGATCCTGTTGTTATAGTAGCGATCATTACAATCAACCTAAATCCACCTAAATTATAGATAATAGGCCCGATTAAACTATAAAAAGTTATTGTCATAGCGTTAAAAGTATAAACTAAATTCATAAATGTTCCTCTTTTCTCTGGTACGATTTCAGAGCAAAGAGCTTGATAAGCTGTCCATCCTCCATCTAAACCAAAAGACAATAATGTAACTAGAATTAATAATAGAATCAGAGAATTAATAAAATTAATAGGTATTAAGGCTAGTAGCATAATTGCAAATAGACTTTTAGCTAATTTGTGTTTACCGATTCTATCGGAGAAGATTCCAGCAAAAACAATACCCAATATTGTTCCAACTGCAATTATAGTATAGTAGACACCAATATTCAATTGAGAAACCTTAAAACTGCTTGATAGATGTATACTTAAGTAGTTTAACATTAGTGACGGAGCAGTAAGTATGAGAAATACTAAGATTAACATTTTTTTTATCAGCGGGTTTTTTAATAAAGATAAAAACTCGGATTTATCTAATTTCACATCATCTGATTTTTTTGTCTCGGGCATCCTAGATAATAATCCTAAGGACAAAACTCCAATTAAAGCTAATGGAAGATATATGATTGAAATATTGCTATATTTATTCACTAAAAAAGAGGCATAAATAGGGCTTAGGAGGGTTGCTATACCGAAGGCAGTTCTAAGTAGTCCTGAGACCTTACCCCTGTTTTTATAGGATATAAATTCAGAAACATAAGATAAGTTTGTAGCACTTAAAGAAAAATAAGAAAATCCAATAAATATCCTAGAAAATGCAAAAATTAAGGGACTTTTTGCAAAGCTAGCAGTTACTGATCCAAATATAAATAAAACTAATGAAATTGCTATGCTTTTCTTTTTACCATATTTATCAGCAAAAACACCTAGAAATGGTACCAGTATTCCTACAAAAGAATATCCAAGGTGAAACAATATGACCATGTTTTCTTTAATAAGAAAATGTCTAGATAAAAAGGGAGCTAGTGGACCTATTATTCCCATTTCAGTTGAGATGATTAATTGAATTAAAAATGTTGTTACAAACATTAGTAGATTATTCATTATGTCCTCCAATAAAGTATTTATATTTAATATATATCATTATATAATACATTAGAATTGAAATAAAAGCAAAAATAGTATATAATATTCGTGACTCGAAACATTTACTAAAAGAATAGGAGGAGGGCTATATTTGCTAAAGAGATTTATATCGTATTATAAACCACATAAAAGACTGTTTTTTATAGATATGTTTTTTGCACTGCTTATATCTATATCTGATTTGGTCTTTCCAATCTTTACTAGAAAACTGATTAATGAGATTATCCCCGATGGAAGAATGGACTTGCTTTTGAGATGGACAATATTTATGGTGTTTTTATTTGTACTAAGATATATAAGTAATTATATTGTTTCTTATTGGGGTCATCTATTAGGAGTTAGAATTGAACATGATATGAGGAGAGATATATTTTCTCATCTACAGACATTGCCTTTTAGTTATTATGATAATAATAAAACAGGACATATTATGTCTAGAATAGTAAATGATCTAAGGGATATTACGGAACTTTCTCACCATGGGCCAGAAGATATATTTATTTCCTCTGTGATGTTAATAGGTTCATTTGCAGTTTTAGTCAAAATTGAATGGAGACTTACTATAATTTTATTTGCCTTCGTTCCTCTTATGATTTGGTTTGTAATAGCAAAACGAAATAGAATGTCAAATTCTTTTAGAGAAGTAAGAAAGAAAATCGCAAATGTAAATTCACAACTTGAAAATAGTATTTCTGGAGCAAGAGTAGCAAAATCCTTTACTAATGAGGAATTTGAAATAGAAAAGTTTAATGAAGGAAATTTAAGCTTCAGTAATGCTAGAAAAGAATCCTATAAAGTAATGGCAGAATTTGCTTCAGGCATAGGAATCATGTCAAGCATTCTGAATCTACTAGTTATAAGTCTAGGAGGATATTTTGTTTATAGAGGTATAATTAATTTTGGAGACTTATTTTCATTTACACTTTATGTAAATTTCTTTATGCAGCCAATTAGAAGACTTGCAGAGTTTTCACAACAACTTCAAGATGGAATGACAGGATTTGAGAGATTTGTTGAGATAATGGACATTGAATCTGATATAAAGGACTCAGAGAACTCTATAGAATTAAAGGATGTACAAGGAAATATAGAATTTAGGAATGCTTCATTTAGCTATAATAACGGTGAAGATACCATTCTTTCTAACTTGAATATGGAGATAGAAGCTGGTAAGACAATTGCTTTAGTAGGACCTTCTGGAGCGGGGAAAACAACATTATGTCATCTTATACCTAGGTTTTATGAGATAAAAGATGGTGAGATTTTATTAGATAATATTGATATTAGGAATATTAAAATTAAAAACTTGAGAAAAAATATAGGGCTTGTGCAGCAAGATGTTTTTCTTTTTACTGGCACTATCAGAGACAATATTATATATGGAGATCCTGAAGCTGATGAAGCCTCTGTAATTGAAGCAGCTAAAAAAGCAAGTATACATGACTTCATAATGACTTTACCAGATGGATATAATACATTTATAGGTGAGAAGGGCGTAAAATTATCAGGTGGGCAAAAGCAAAGAATTTCTATTGCTAGATTGTTTCTCAAGAATCCACCAATATTGATATTAGATGAAGCTACTTCTGCCTTAGATAATGAAACTGAATTGATTATACAAAGCTCTTTAGAAGATTTATCTAGGGGTAGAACCACTTTGGTAATAGCTCATAGATTATCAACAATAAAAAATGCAGATGAAATAGTAGTTCTTACTTCTGAAGGAATTGCAGAAAGAGGAAAACATGAAGATTTATTAGCAGAAGACAAGTTATACGCAAGGTTATATAAATCACAGTTTAAGGATTTATCATAGGAATAGTATCAAAAACACCTCGCCTTTCATATTATATTAGAGGAATATAAAGGGGAGGTGTTTTTATGTCTTATGATTATCCAGAACTATATTACAGAGTTTATCCAAAGATTATTTTAGCTGTAAATGAGCATTTGGATGAAAATTGTTCACTGGAGCAAATCACAGATGAACAAATGGAAAAGATGGTAGATGACATATATATTAAGATGGTGCGGGAATGCCCAGAAATACATGAAGACCCATATGAAAGAAGATACCGATCTAGTAGAGTTAGATCTGAACAAAGAATTTTCTATGGGAGAAGTAGGATTACAAGAGATTTAATAACTATATTCTTGATTTCAGAATTATTAAGAAGAAATCAATCGTTTTATCCACTGTAAAAAAACTTTTACATTTATTAAAGAAAATAGGCTTATATAAGCCTATTTTGTTTGAATATTAATATTGTGGAAATATATGCAGAGAGAAGTATAATGTAAAATCTTTGTAACCATTTATTAATTTATTTGTAACCAATGGAATTAGTTTTTATAATATGCTAGAATTAATCTTAGATACTAGAAATTAATAAGTTTAAGTCATTAGACATTTAACAAAGGGGTGACATCTGTGGAAGATAGTAAAAAAACTATTGTAATTAAAAAGAGATATATTTTTGTACTTGCTATTATATTTTTTCTAATTGGCACTACCTCAGCTAGGTTCTTCATTGAACCAAGTAATAGTGTAGCAGCTATGTCTATCTCAGATACCTTAGACATAATAGGTAAGAATAGTCCAATTAACAAAGTTTTATATAAAGAGATTAAACAGATAGAAGAAGATAAAATTTTAGCTGAAATAAAAGCAAAAGAGGCTGCAGAAGAAAAAAGAATTTTAGAGGAAATGAGAGTAGCAGAGGAAAAGAGAATTGCTGAGGAAAAGATAAAAGCAGAAGAGGAGAAACGAATAGCAGAAGAAAGGGCGAAAAATCCAAAAATAGCCTATTTAACATTTGATGATGGACCTTCTAAAAATATCACACCTGCAATCTTAGATATATTAGATGATTATAATATAAAAGCAACATTTTTTGTAATAGGTAGAATGGCAGAAGTTAATTCAGATGTATTAAAGAGGGTTTTTGAGGAGGGTCATTCTATTGGAAACCATACTTATAGCCATAAGTATAGTTACATTTATAATAATGTTGATAATTTTTTAATGGATTTAGAGAAAAACAATGAAATGTTTAAAAAGCTCTTAGGGGAAGATTTTGAAACTAAGCTGTTAAGGTTACCAGGTGGGTCTTTTGGTAAATATAAGGACACATTTTTAAAGGCAGCAATAGGAGAAGGGTATCTAAATTATGATTGGAATGCATTAAATGGAGATACAGAAGGGACAGATTTATCAAATGAGTATTTGGTTAAACGATTGAAATCTACCATAAAAAAACAGAAAGAAATTATTGTATTGATGCATGATACTGATACTAAAAAAAATACTGCTGAAACTTTACCAGAAACAATTGAGTACTTGATAAAAGAGGGATATGAGTTTAAACCATTAGGTCAAGAATAAAATACAGGATGTGATTTTAGTGAAAGAAACTATATTAATAGTTGAAGATGAAGGATCTATAAGAAAATTTATAAAAATAAACCTTGAGAGAAATGACTTTATTGTATTAGAAGCAGAAACTGGTGAAGAGGGAATAGAAATTGCAAAAAAAGAAAAGATTGACATTGTCATCTTAGACCTTATGCTACCTGGTATTGATGGATTTCAAGTATGTAAAGTACTAAGAGAAGAATACCCTAACCTTGGTATAATAATGTTAACGGCCAAATCTCAAGACATAGATAAGATTATGGGGTTAGAATATGGAACAGATGATTATATGACTAAACCCTTTAATCCTACTGAATTAGTCTTGAGAGTGAAGTCTTTAGCCAGAAGAATAGAAATACCTGAAGGCATAGATGAAAACAACATGTTAATTTCTGAACCTTTTAAGATAGATGCCTATTCTCGTAAATTCTTTAAAAACAATAGTGAAATTGAGCTTACTCCTACAGAGTATGCTATTGCTAAACTATTTGTTGAAAATCCAGGCAAAGCTTTTAAGAGAGATGAAATATTAAATTTAGTGTGGGGATATGATTTTGTGGGAGATTCAAAGATTGTTGATGTAAATATAAGAAGACTCAGATCGAAAATAGAGAATGATTCAAGTAATCCTTTTTATATTGAAACAGTTTGGGGAATCGGATATAGATGGAAAGACTAAAACTAGAGGGAAGATAAATGAAAAAAAGTATTAAGACCAGGTTAGTTAAAAGCTTTATGTTAATTATCTTAATCACAGTTGTAATTTTAGAGGTAGTTCTCATTAATGGTGTTAAGGACTATTATTATAAAAATGTTGAAGATATATTAAGTAGCCAAATAGAGTTTTCCATTGGATATTATTTAAGATATTTTTCTTCAGAAACCTTAGAAGATATTGTTATAGATGATGTAGATGTATTTTGGCAACATACCAATGCCCAGGTGCAAATACTTAATTCTGATGGAAAATTATTAATGGATTCTTTAGGAGCTAATAATGATGATACTAGATTACTGCCTGATATCACAAAAGCTATTAATGGAGAAAAGGGAGTTTGGAGAGGGACAGTTGATTATTATGAAGATCCAGTAATGTCAGTTTCAATGCCAATTAAAGATCAGGATAGAGTAATCGGTATTATTAGATTCATCACATCATTACATGAAACAAATCATATAATATGGTCAATTTCTTTGATATTACTATGGATTGGAATTATAGTTGTTTTATTTTCAGGTATGGTAAGCATCTTAATCGCAAACTCTATTGTTAAACCTCTCCAAGAGGTGACAAAAGTTGCTGAAAAGATGGCTGATGGACAATTGAAGGTTAGAAGTGATATCACTTTACAGGACGAGATTGGTAAGCTTTCTAACACATTAAATTATATGGCTGAAGAACTAATAAAAAAAGAACAAATAAAGAATGATTTTATATCTTCCGTATCCCATGAACTACGTACACCCCTAACATCTATAAAGGGATGGGCAGTAACATTAAAATCTGAAGACTTACAGGGTAATGAAATTATTCTTGATGGCTTAGATATAATAGAAAAAGAAAGTGATAGGCTTAGTATTATGGTAGAGGAGCTTCTTGATTTCTCCAAGTTTGTTTCTGGTAGGATAAATCTTGAAAAAGATGTGTTTCAAGTAAGAGATACTATTGAAATGATAGGAAAGCAATTAACACCTCGTGCAGTAAATAATAAGATTAACTTTATTAAAAAAATAGATCAAGACCTAGGATATATGGTTGGTGATGAAAATAGAATAAAGCAAGTACTTATAAACCTTTTGGATAATGCTTTTAAATTTACATCTGAAGGTGGAGAGGTAGTTTTAAATGCTTATAAAGAAGATGATATATTAACATTAGAAGTCATAGACAATGGATCAGGTATTTCAGAAGATGATTTACCTAAAGTAGTTGAAAAATTCTATAAAGGCAAGGATAGTAAATCTCACAGTGGGATAGGGCTATCTATTTGCGACGAAATTGTAAAACTTCATAATGGTTCTATGGAAATATTATCAAATATTAATGAAGGTACTACAGTAATAGTTAAATTTCCATTGAAGGAGGCAAACATATGAAGAGATACTATGTGATATCTATTATAATAATGTTGATGGTTTTATTAACATCCTGCAGCATTGATAAATTCGATACAAAAGATAGAATAATTGCACCTAAAAATAATTTACCTCCCTTACAAGGAAAATGGATTGTAGAAAAATCTATAGATAGTCCTAATAGGAAAGCAGTAGATGAAGAATCTGAAACTATGGTAGGGAAAGAAGTTTTGTTTCACAAGGATGCAGTCGTAGTAGGTGGTAATTATGCAATTGAACCAAGATATAAATTGAAGAATGTAAAGCTTTCTGACTATATATTATATAAATATAAAATAGATCCAGAACATTTAGAGCTTGTAGAAGATGAAGCACAAATTGTGACTATACTTAGTAATAATCAGTACTTTTATGAATTCATAAAATATAATGATGAAGAAATGATTGTTTTTGATGATGATAGATTTTATTTCTTAAAAAAGAATATTGAACAAATAAGTAAGGAAGAAATAGATAGATACATTAATGTTGAGAATAAAATCATGAGAATATCTAATGTAGAAGAAGTAGATACATTACGCTCTGGAGTGCTGTTAGGTGTTAAATCTAATTCCTATGATGAATCCACCCAATTAAGCAAATGGGATTACAAAACAATATGGATAAGGTTTAACAATCGTTCAATAGCATCTGCTCATGAAATGAATAATTTACTAGTTCCTAGGAAAAAAGGATTTTGGTTAGTTGATGTAAATAGAGAAAAGAACGATGGAGGTTGGAAAGATCAAATAAGAGCTATTCAGAAAGGGAAATTAAAAGAAGATTTAATAGAGGAATCTACCTTTGGGTTAATGGGATTTTCTACTAAGATGTCACAAGACAAAGTGAATCCTTCCATACTAAAGAGTATCTTATATATTGGTAATGACTATGTCTCTACTGAGGTAATAAATGATTCGGAAAATAAAAAAATCTTACAAGTTTATCCTATTGATTACCTTGAAGAAGAAAAAGGTATTGAAATTTCAGATATAATAGGAGAGGATGGACTTAGGATATTTAAAGAAGGGGCCCAAAATTTAACCAAAGTAAGTTCCAATATCTTTTTAGATGAAGAGAGTTTTGGTCTAGCTAGGCGAAATGGGTATTGGATTATTAAGGGAAGAATTAATTATCAAGATAATGAAGAGGAACTTTATAAGGACTATAATATTAAGGTTATACCACCTAAAGAATTAATTAGCTACGACGATTTATCTATACCTTGGAGTATTATTAAATCTAAAGTACCTGAAGCTATAGATGCATTTACTTCACCCAATGAAGATATTATAATTATTGTTACAAGAAATAATCTACTAATCTATTCAATTTATGACCATGAGATTTCTAATCAAGAAATAGGAAGAATAAAATTAGCTAGTTCTGATAGTATTGTTATGGCAGAGTGGGCTACAGGTAGATATACAATCCTTTGGGAAGAAGAAGTTTTAAAGAATGGCAGTCAAATAACTAAGTACTAGGGGATGATATAATGGAAAGGTTTATAGAACATTTGGAGTTTGCCAAGATATTAGGCTTTGTAGCAGTTGGAGTTATGATTTTTACTGTAATAACACATTTTATATTCCAAAAGAATAGAGTAGTAAGATATATTCCAGGTATTATTTTCATTATTATTGGTCTGTATAATTTATTATATCTAGGGGGCCAGTCATCTTCTTTAGATGGTGTTAATAGATTACTTATAGTTACAATTACAATGATCTCGGGGTTTGTTGGTATATCAACAGGGCTTATTATTGGAGTTTTTAGAAAAGGTAAGGAATAAATTATATATACCAAACTTCTTTATGAGATGTAGATATTGCAGATGCTCCGGCTTTCAGACTGGATTCCAAATCAACTTTATCCGTAATTAGTCCACTAGCTATTACGGATATTTTTGTCTCATTAATAAAAGATTTAATTATTTTTGGCATTATTCCAGGGAGTATTTCAATAGCACCTGGTCGAATATTTTTAATAGAAGCAATGCCAGATTTTAATGAATCAGAATCTGGAATAAACAGTCTTTGTATAGTAAATACACCCATATCCTTACTAAGTTTCACTAAATTGCTTTTAGATGTTATAATTCCATCAGGATATATATTTTTAATTATATATTCTAAACCCCAAGTATCTTTAGAAAAACCATCTATAGAGTCTATAAGAATATAAAGACCCTTGTTTTTTAGCCTTACCTTATTGGATATTTCTTTTAGGTTAAAAATATTTCCAGATAAAATAAAAACAATTTCACAGGGAGAATCTAAAGCTAGTTCTAATTTGTCTAAATTATTCACTGCAGCAATTATTGGATTACGGCTGACTCTGTCATAAAAACTTGTCATAATCTCACTCCTAAATCATATTATAGATTGAAAAAAATACTATCCTTTAATAAGTTCTAATTTCTCATTTCTAGAAAGTTGTTTAATTGCATATTCTCTTTTCTGAGCAGCAATTTTATCTTCGAATTTTTCAAAATATATGAGTTTAACAGGTAATCTAGCTCTAGTACATTTAGATGCCTTACCCAAATTGTGTTGATGTATTCTATTGTCTAAATCAACTGTCCAACCAGTATATAGAGTATCATCACTACATTGTAATATATATACATAGCACATTTTCTCACCTAATCCTTTAAAATATTTCTCATTACTTTAGAGATAATATCAAAAGAATATCCTTTTCTTTGAAGAAAGCTACTTAGTTTTCTATATCTAGCATTCTCAGTATCTTTTTTATAGGATGGTAGTTTTTTCATAGCCAGCTCCATGGCTAATTCAAACTGTTCATCACGGTCTATAAATAGAAGGTCATCAATAATATCTTTGCTAATACCTTTTAATAGCAATTCATATTTAATTCTTTCAGGACCTAACTTATTAAGATTGATTTTATCATTAATAAAGGACATTGCAAAAGCTTTATCATTTAAGTAATTATTTTCAATGCAATAATCAATGGTATATGTTATATAAGATTCTTCAAATCCTTTACGCTTAAGTGCATTATAAATCTCTTTTACAGATCTTTGACGATATGATAATAAGTTAAGGGCATGATTGGTAACCTTATATTGCTCCTCAGATTTAAGGACTTCCTTTATAAAATCATCATCTACTTCCATATCCACTTCTAATTTATACTTATATCTTAACTCTTCCTCTATACCTATGGAAAAGAGGTTATCTACATAAATGTTAACCCTGTTTTTATTTCTTTGTGGTTCAATGCTTGTTATTTTCATGTATATCCCTCCTATGAACAGATTTTTTCATAAATCGTACTGTTTTATCCAGAATATTCACAGTAGCATAATCCTTCAATTTAGTATCAAAAGAATGATCAGCCTTTTTGTGAACTAAGAATTCATATTTGACTTTATATTCATTTAACTTTTTTACAAAATTTACTGAAGATTGGAAGGGAACTGTATTATCATTTTTTCCATGTACAACTAAAGTGGGTATCATACTTTCACTTACGTAATTTATAGGAGAATAATATTCATAAACTTTATCCAATTCTTGTGGATTGCCCTTCATTGTCTTAATAGTTGCAAATCTAGCAAACAAAGATTTATTATCTGATATAAATATATCCTTTAGATTAGTAGGTGGATAATATGCAACTACAGATCTTATACCATTCATTGCTTGATGGTTCTTCATTAATGTATTATAAGTAGAGTACAAAAGTGAGAGATGAGCTCCTGCAGAAAGTCCCATCAATATAATATTGGATATATCTATATTATATTCTTCGCGCTTCTTTTTAATGAAATCAAGTCCATCTGAGTAATCAGACAAAATATCTATCATAGTGTTTTTATATCCATATCTGTAGTCAATACTAGCTACTATAAATCCTTTTGCGGCTAAATACTTACACCAAGAAACATTATTTGGCTGATTTCGAAAACCTGAAATCCATCCACCTCCATGACAAAAATAAACCAAAGAGTGAGATTTCTTATGTTTCTCTAATGGAAACCATATATCCATTTTCAATTCTCTATTATTTGCCTTTTTATAGGTACAAGTTATTTTATCAAATTCCTTATTAATATCTATAGGTACTTTAGAGTTTAAAACTTTCCATATATATATTATGGCAGACATTAAAAAGTAATAAAAACCCAATGTAATATCCTGTATTGTTAATCCAATAAAAATAACAAATAAATAAAGTTTGTTGACTATGAAAAATGATTTATTAAATTTCCCCTTTTTCTTGTCCATTATATACCATCCTATTGTTATTTGTGTAAAGGGTTTTCTATTTTTTCAGACTTTAACAAGGATTTTTTCGATTCTTTATCATTTATATTTACCTTGTGTAACATATATCTAGCTAACAAATAAGAGAAAGGTAGCCAGTTTACATGAGAGATAGGAAGAACTTTACGATTAGACCCTTCCATTTCTTTAAACAATATATTTCTTGATGCTATGGGCAATGTAGTATCAAAAAGCGCATCTACAAAAGTAACCTTCTTCATATCTAATAGATGAGCATAAGAAATAGGATCTATTTTAAACAATGGGTGTATATCTTGTGAGTTCACTATTTCATCTAAAGACATGTTCTGTACCTGTGGAAATTGAGATTCATATATTTTATATAGATTATCTTTATCGTATAAGTCATATTTATCTTTAGTTCCATTAGCAAATATTTTTCTAACATAAGCTGTGGCTGGAGACTCATGTAATATTTTAGGAATATGACCGCCTGTTGTCATAAACAATGTATGAGATATTCGATTATCTAATGTAGAAACCATAGTACTGATCATACCACCTAAACAATACCCCAACAGTATATTATTTGATTTCCAATGTCCCAGTTGCTCCAGCACATCTATAGTTGACAGGGTATCAACAACACTATGTTCCCAGAATCTAAACATTTTGTCTACATCTGGATATAGAAAGGAACTACCACTTGTAGAATTATCTTCTACACGGGTATAATTACCAGGTAGTATTAAAATACTCGTATTTACACCAACAGATGCTAAATGTGGACCTAGCCACAATAAAAATTTAATATTCCTACTTCCAAGTCCATGGAGTATTAATGTAGAGGCTCTAATATTACCTTTAGGTTGGAAATTATAAAACTCTACCTTTTCTGTGCCTGGTGCAGGATTTTCATATAATGAATCATACCTGATATAACTACAGCGATATTCTCTTCCTTTAAATATATAACCTGATACAGTTTTAATTTCTCTTTTATTATAACTAAAATTAATCTTCAAATTTAATCCCTTCTTACAATTTTAATGGTATTATTATATCATAGACATCAAAGTAAGTAAAAATTCACAATAATTATTATAAATATTATAACAAAAAAAGCTTCTATAGAAGCGTTTAAAATTAAGTGAAGCTTTTCTTGAAATTCCAAGATTTTTAGTTATCTTTCTGATTAAATAAAATCCATAACCCTAGTAATATTAACAATACAGGCCAATACCTACCTAAATTTAATATTCGTAATGTAAACCAAGGGAAAATGGTCCTGGTTAATAGAAACCCACCCCAAATTATTAATCCTCCACCTATAATTAGAGGGGTATTTCGACGAATCTTTTCGTTTCTTTCATTATATTCGTCACTATAGATAACTCCGTCATCCTCAGGTATAACAAAACTACATATTAAATAAACTATAAATGCAGTACCAAAAGAAGAAAAACCCAAGAAAACACAACCAATACGAACTATAGTTGGATCAATCTTAAAATATTCTCCTAAACCACCACATACACCGGAAAAGACTCTGTCATTTTTTGAACGTTGTAATTTATTCAACTAAACACCTCCAAATATGTTGTATTAATATTTTATCAGATATATTTATATATTAATACATTAATTAGTTAAATATTACAAATTTATTTGATATCAAGGGTTAATTTAATTCACAATGGATATATTTTATGATAACATACTTATTAAGGTAGAATATGGAGGTAAATATTATGTATAATCTGTTAGCAATATTATTTAAATATTTATTCATTATTATTATATATCTATTTATCTTTAGCATTATTAGATTGATTTACTTAGATATAAAAGGTATAGATGGAATGAATTTAGATAATGCAACATATCTGAAGTTAATAAACAGAAAAGATTCATTACCTTTTAAAATGAAAGAATCTTATTCAATAGATGAGGCTATAAGTTTAGGAAGACATGGAGATAATGATATTGTGATTAAAGATCCATTTATATCAAAAAAACATTTTAAGATTATTGAAGATGAAAGTGAATTCTATTTAGAAGATCTTAACAGTTCTAATGGCACATATTTAAATTCTGATAAGATATATGACATAATGAAGTTGAAAAATGGAGATATAATTAGGGTTGGGCAGATTGAATTTTTATTTGTAGATAGAGGGTAGGGATAACTCATGTTGAGAAAGAATTTTATTGGTAAATCCCCAATAAATTTGTTGTTTATTTTTGAAGTATTAGGCTTACTACTACTTTTTGTTTATCAAGGGAAGAACTTAGATAAATTTACTTTAATGACAGGTATCGGCCTAGTGCTAATTATATATATTTCTAATTATATCCTTATTAAGTTTTCATCTGGAGATAACTATATATTTTTGATTGTTACCATGCTTTTATCAATAGGAATTATTATGATTTATAGGATTGATGAAGGGCTAGGTATTAAACAATTGATATGGATATCTGTGGGTATTATTGTTTATTTTACTACATATTTTCTTTTAAAATATATTAAAGGTTGGCAAAATTGGATTTATCTTTATATATCAGGAGCATATATTCTATTTCTATTGACATTTGCTCTAGCCAGTAGAAAAGGAGGAGCTCTAAATTGGATTGAGATAGGAGGGATTTCTTTTCAACCTGCTGAGATTACAAAACTCTTAATAATTTTTTTATTAAGTGCATATTATTCTAACGGGACAAAGATGAAAGAGATTAAAAATTCATCCTATTATTTAATGGGAATTATCTATTCCTATATTATTCTATTATTTTTACAGCGAGACTTAGGTACTGCTTTGATTTTTTATGCTATTTTTATTGTATTGCAATTTATTTATGAAGAAAATAGAAGGCTTTTGTTAATGAATATTGGTTTATTTGCCATAGGTGGTACATTAGGATATTTAATATTTGATCATGTTAAGATTAGATTTCAATCTTGGCTTAATCCATGGGAATATATTCAAAGTCAAGGGTATCAAATAACACAATCGTTATTTGCAATAGCTGAAGGTGGTTTTTTTGGTAAGGGGCTTGGGTTAGGTCATCCAGATTTTATTCCTGTGGTTTACACAGATTTTATTTTTTCAGCTATCTGTGAAGAAATGGGCATATTCACAGGTATTGGAATTATTATGTTATTTATGATCTTAGTATATAGGGGCTTTAAAATCGCTATTTCTCAAGATAATTTATTTTATAAGAATCTTGCTCTAGGAATAAGCACTTTATTTGGGATACAAGCTTTTATTATTTTAGGTGGTGTACTTAAAATGATACCTCTTACTGGACTTACTTTGCCCTTTATTAGTTATGGAGGTAGCTCAATGCTATCAAACTTTATTGCCCTTGGAATATTACAAAGATGCTCTGAGGAAATAGAGATTAAGGAGGTTAGCAATGAGCAAGGAGACTAAAAGAATAATCGTTGTCTTAATTGGATTTTGTTTTATGTTTATTTCTTTGATTGTTTATATAAGCTATTTTCAAGTATTTCAAGCCAATACAATAAAAAATAATAGCTATAATAAAAGACTATGGATTAATGAAGAGTCAATTTTAAGAGGCTCTATATTAGATAGGAATGGAAAGGTTTTAGTATATAGCGAGAAAAAGGATGATTTATATAACAGATATTATTTATTTGGAAGGTTATACAGTCATGTCATAGGATATAGTTATCGTGAATATGGTAAGACTGGTCTAGAACTTCAGTATAACAATACCTTATTAAACATAAATGAAAATGCAGCTATTAATGAAATAAAAAATATAGTAGCTCCTACAACGGAAGGTAATAGTATTAAGTTAACAATAGATCATGAACTTCAAGCCAAGGCTAGAACCTTGCTAAAGGGGAAAAAGGGTGCAATAGTAGCTATGAACCCTACTACAGGGGAAGTATATGCTATGGTAAGCTTACCAGATTTTGATGCATCAAATTTAAGGGAAGACTGGAAGGCAATATCTGAAAGTCCAGATAGCCCTCTAGTTAATAGAGCCACTCAGGGCTTATATCCTCCAGGTTCTATATTTAAAATTATACCTACAATAGCTGCACTTAATATGGAAGAATTGAATAAATCCTATGAATGTACTGGTAACACAAATATTAATGGATATATATTTAATGACTATCAAGGTAAAGCTCATGGTAGTATTGATTTAACTCAAGCATTGGTTAAATCTTGTAATACTTACTTTACCGAAAAAGCTATAGAAATTGGTAAAGATAATTTAGGTAGTGTAGCTGAAAAATTTCTGATAAACCATACTATACCCTTTGATATACCTACTAAAAAGTCACAATTTCCATACAAAGAAAACATGGGTGAAACAGATATTGCAGCTTCTGCAATTGGTCAAGGAAAGGTATTAGTTACACCATTAAATATGGCACTTATGGTTTCCGCAATAGGAAATCGAGGGGAAATTGTTGAACCAACCCTTATAAAAGAGGTAATTTCAAAGAATGGAAAAATAACAAAATCAAACTTACAACAAACACTTTCTCAGGCTACTGATGCTTTAACAGCTAATGAATTAAAAGATATGATGGTAGAAGTTATTAATGTGGGAACAGGAACAAATGCAAAGATTAAAAATATAAAAGTAGCAGGTAAAACTGGTACCGCAGAAAATACTTCTGGAAAATCCCATGCTTGGTTTGTTGGATTTGCACCTGCTGATGAACCTAAGGTAGCAGTTGCGGTTATATTAGAGGAAGAAGGATCCACAGGTGGGAAATCTGCGGCTCCAATTGCTAAGGATATTATGAATTATGTAATAAATAATATCAATGATTAAAGGGAGGTAATAAGATGGCAAGTAACAATGAAATACTTGAAAGAAAAGATGTCCCAAAAGATCAACAATGGGATTTGGAGTCAATGTTTGTTGATTTCAGTGAATGGGAAGAATCATTTAATAAAGCTAAAGAAATGGCTAGAAGTTTCGAATCCTATAAAGGACAAGTAGTATCTAGTAGTAAAAGTCTTTATAAAACTTTAACAGATATGGGTGAGTTAATTAGACTTACTGAGCATCTGTATTCATATGCTCATATGAAATTAGATGAGGATACAAGAGAGGGAAGTTCTCAAGCTTTATCAGATAGAGGATTGGGCTTATATGTAGAAGTAGGGGAGAAGGTTTCATTTGTTGAACCAGAGATTTTAACAATGGAAGCAAGTACATTAGAAAAATATTATGAAGAAGAACCAAAATTAAATATATATAGAAAACATATTGACAATATTATGAGACAAAAAGCTCATGTTTTATCTGCTAGAGAAGAATCTATATTAGCTCAATTAGGAGAAGTAGAAAACTCACCACAAAAGATATTTTCAATGTTAAATAATGCAGATATTAAGTTCCCTACAATTAAAGATGCAGATGGAAAAGATGTTGAGATTACTCATGGCAATTTTATTCCACTTATGGAATCCCCTAATAGGGATGTAAGAAAAGCTGCATTTGAAGCTCTATATACTACCTATAAAGGATTCAAAAATACTTTTGCAGCTTCCTTAAATGGAGATTTAAAGAAGAACATTTTTAATGCAAATGTAAGAAATTATAAATCAAGTAGGGAAGCATCTTTAGATAGAAATAATGTATCATTGTCTGTATATGATAACTTAATTAAATCCATTCATAATAACTTAGATAGTATGTATAAGTACATGGATATTAGAAAGAGAGCTTTAGGAGTAGAAGAATTGCATATGTATGATCTATATACTCCAATAGTTAAAGATGCAGATTTTAAGATACCTTATAAAGAAGGAGTAGAATTAGTCAAAAAAGCATTAATTCCACTTGGTGAAGAATATATGCAAGTAGTTGAAGAAGGATTCAGTTCAAGATGGATAGATATTTATGAAAATAGAGGAAAGAGATCTGGTGCTTATTCCGGTGGATCATATGACTCTAAGCCATTTATTCTATTAAACTACCATGATACATTAGATAATGTATTCACAACGGCTCATGAACTAGGGCATTCAATCCATAGTTATTTTACTAGAAAGACTCAACCTTATGTTTATGGAGATTATTCCATATTTGTTGCAGAAGTTGCATCTACAGCAAACGAATCTTTACTAATAGATTATATGTTGAAGAATGTAAAAGATAAGAATGAAAAATTATATCTTTTAAATCATTATCTAGAAAGCTTTAGAACTACAGTATTTAGACAAACTATGTTTGCAGAATTTGAAATGATAATAAATGAATATCTCGAAGCTGGAGGAGCATTAACAGCAGATTATTTATGCGAAACTTACAAAAAAATAAATGAACTTTATTATGGACCGAATATAGTTGTAGATGAAGAAATTTCAATGGAATGGGCGAGAATACCTCATTTCTACTACAATTACTATGTATTCCAATATGCAACAGGTTTCTCAGCAGCAGTTGCATTATCAGAAAAAATATTAGAAGAAGGCAAACCAGCAGTAGATAGATATATTAACTTTTTAAAGAGTGGAAGCTCAGATTATCCTATAAATGTGTTGAAGACTGCAGGAGTAGATATGACGACAGAAGAACCAGTAAATAATGCAATGAAATTATTTAGCAAACTAGTTGATGAGATGGATAAGTTAATATAGATTTAGATAACCCCATTATGGTAGATATAATGGGGTTTAGTTATTATAAGAATTTACTCTTTAGGTTATTCCAGTACATGTCCTTATCAAAGTTCAATCTAGTAATAGTTTTATCTGATAACTTGAGGTCAATAGATTTTATATTATTGTATTTAAATTCAATTCCGTCATTTATTAATAAAATTGAATTTTCATATCTTAATTCTGGTCTAATAGATATTACAATATCTCCTGGAACTACAGCACTATTTGGCAAAGATCTATAAGCCTTAGAACTAATAGGTGAGAGTGGAGTAAGCTGTAAAGTCTTTAGGGAGGGATATATAATGCTTCCACCACTGGAAAAGTTGTATGCAGTAGATCCAACAGGAGTTGATATTATAACTCCATCACCGCTAAATCTTTCAAGATGGTTGTTATCTAAGAAAATTTCCAGATGAACTACCTTAGATTTTATACCTTTAACTACTATTTCATTAACACCAGTCAAGAAAAATGATTTGTCTTTAGTGTAAATAGTTGCACTGACTAGAGATATTTTCTCTTCCACATAATCCTTGTCAATATACTTACTAATAAATTCATCAATATGTTCTGGCAGTATCTCTTGAAAGAAACCTAAATGACCAGTATTAATTCCAACAAAAGGAATCCTTGGAAATCTATTTCGATGAACTGCTCTTAGAAAGGCACCATCACCGCCTACACAAATATTAAGTTCTGCGTCATAGCTGTATTTCTCCGGTATAGTGAAATCTCTATTTTTAAGCTTTTCAATTAATAGCTGTGATGTTTTTCTTGATTCAAAATTGCTGTTTGAAATTACATTAATTATTCTGTTGTTGGTAATATTCACAAATTAACCCCCCAATTGGTTTTGGACTTTTAAAAATTATATAATCTGATATAATTAGCTTAGGTATATTATATAATAAAAGCACATAAAATTGGAGGAAATTATGAATTTGTTTGAAGAAAATGAAAGTACTGTTATTTTCAAAGTTAAAGAAGATAAGTTAGATTTGGAAAACTTTCTTATAAGCAAAGAGTTATCTGGAAGATTAATTAGAAGGTTATATAAAGAAAAAAAAATCTATGTTAATGGTAAATTTGTGAGAAAGGGTAGTATACTTAATATAGGAGATTTGGTATCCATTTATATGGATGATGAAATAGAGAATACCACAGCTGAAAAAATGGATATAGATATTGTTTACGAAGACTTTGACCTTTTAATATTAAATAAGCAACCGAATATTGTAGTTCATCCTACGAAGTCCCACCAAGAAAATACCTTATCCAATGGTATTGCCTATTATTTTCAAGAAAAGGGAATAAAAAAGAAAATTAGATTTGTAAACAGATTAGATATGGACACTACCGGTATACTAATAGTTGCCAAGAATCCTTTTGCCCATCAACAGATGGCATTGCAATTTGAATCTAATGAAGTAGAAAAAAAGTATCAGGCAATAGTTTCAGGAGCTGTAGAAAAGGAGCAGGCTTTTATTAATTTTCCAATTGGTAGAGAAGAAGATAGGAGTATTAGAAAAACAGTAATAGAAAATGGTCAAGAGGCTTTAACTAAATATACCCTCATAGAAAGATATAACAATGCTTCTTTCCTTGATGTTCAAATATTTACAGGTAGATCTCACCAAATAAGAGTTCATCTAGAGTATATAGGTCATCCAATAATAGGTGATACTTTGTATAATGAAGAAAGCCCTTATATTAATAGGCAAGCTCTTCATTCATATTATTTAAAAATAAAACATCCAAGAACAGGACAATTTATGGAGTTTATTGCTCCGTTACCAAAAGATATGAAAGAATTAATTAACCAGCTAAAGAATAAGTAAATACTTATTCTTTAGCTGGTTTTTCTATAATTTCAATTTTATTATTTTCCTTCTTAGGTGTATTCAGTGCCTTAAATATTTCCATCATTTTAGCCATTTCTTTTATTTTATCATTATCCATTTTATTGTCGTTACTCATTAGTGGACCAATTAAGTTCATCAGAGAATTTGGATCTTTTAAGCCTTCTTGGTTGCTCATGACAGAGTTAAGCATAGTAAACATAGTTTTGTACTTATCCATATTTATAATTAAATCTATTACTGTTCCTACATTATTTACATCTGATTTAGGTACTTCCTTTTGTATAGTTCCTATTATTTTACTTATTCTTTCCTTATTGTTTGCAACAGGGATAGGTTTTTCCACATATCTATACTCATCATTTTGCATAAAATTAACCAATTCATTAATTTTAATTAATTTTTCAGTAAATAATATTGATTTATTTATCAAAGGTATGTAATCTTCGGGAAAATAAGGTCCTATTTTTTTTACAACATTAATTTTCTCAACAGTATACTTAGGGTTTAGTTCAATAGTATTTATAAACTTTCCAAATGTATTTAAGCTAGAGAATTCAATGTCTTTATTTTTTCCCATGAAAAGTATTATCATCATTATCAAGAATTTGTTTTCCAATATTAGCCCCCCTAAATTATAAGATATAATATTTAGTATATGCTAAAGCGAAGTAATAGTTACCCCTTGATTTAGTAATATATTTACTCATAACTTCATACAATAAAGATAAAAGAGAGGAGGTAATATAGTGAAAGATAAACATATAAAAAAAATAATTGATAATATTGAGGAGTATAATCCTAGTGAAGCGGAGGTATTAATGATTGGCAATTTTGCAGATAAGTACAAAGATAAATCGGAAGAAGATATATTTGTTGAGATAATAAAAGTAAAGAGTGAAATGGAGGATCAAATTAGTGAGGAACAATTTGAGACAATACTTAGCAAATTAGATAGTATTAGACCAATGTTATCAGATGAACAGAATGAAAAATTGGATAAGGTTTTAGAAATGCTGAATAATAACAAATAATTTAAAAAAATGGATCTTTTAAGATCCATTTTTTTAAATTATTCTAGGTTAATTTACAAATGTAGGAAATGGACATTAAGCTATATTGGTGTTATAATTTATATACATTATGTAAACCTAAGGAGGTTTTTATGAAATTTAATAGTAAAGTTAAAATACTTTTATGTATAATTATTTCAATAGTAATATTATTAGTTGGATTATACTTTTTCAAAGCTAAGAGCAAAGCTGAAGAGATTAGCTATCCATTGTTTCTAAATCATGTAGAAAAGGGCTTGGTTGATGAAGTTTTACTATCCAATAGCGGGAAGATAAAGGTAAAACTTAAGAATGGGAACGATATTATCACTGATAACCCTAGAACTGAGAATTTTAAAGAGGAACTGCTATTATATAATGTAAAAGTCATAGAGAATGAAATTACTTTAAATGAAGGGATTCCTATTATATTACTAGTAGCAGGAATGGGTTTAATGGCATATTATCTAAATAAAAATACATCTAAGCAAGCTGAAAAAGAAATGTCAGATATGTCAAAGATGGATGCGTTAAATTCCTCCACTACAATAAATTTCAAAGATGTGGCAGGGAACGAAGAGGCTAAAGAATCTTTAATGGATATGGTTGATTTTATAAAGAATCCAGAAGTATATAATAACTATGGAGCAAGATTGCCTAGAGGGGTACTACTATATGGAGCACCAGGAACAGGAAAAACACTTTTAGCGAAAGCTATGGCAGGAGAAGCAGGAGTACCATTTTATGCTGTATCAGGCTCAGATTTTGTACAAGTATATGCAGGAGTTGGTGCTAGTCGTATAAGAGAACTATTTAAGAAGGCAAAAGAAACTGGTAAATCAGTTATTTTTATTGATGAGATTGATTCTCTTGGGAAAAAGAGAAAATCCGGTGATAATCCTTCAGGTAGTGAAGAAGGGGATAGAACTCTAAATGCTTTGTTAACAGAGATGTCAGGATTTAATGAAAATGATGGTATAATTGTTGTAGCTGCAACTAATAGAATAGACATACTAGATGAAGCTTTACTTAGACCAGGGAGATTTGATAGACAAGTGGAAGTTTCTTTACCAGATGTTAATGGTAGATTTAAAATACTAGAACTGCATAGTAAGAATAAACCTGTTGCAAAGAATGTAGATTTGAAAAAATTAGCTTTGGAGACTATATATTTTAGTGGTGCTAAACTAGAAAATCTAATGAATGAATCTGCAATTATTGCAGTAAAAGAAAAATCAAAAGAAATAACAAAGGATCATATTAACAAAGCCTATTATTCTGTTTTAGTCGGGGATGAAAAGAAAGATAGATCTGGAATAAGCCATATAGATAAAGAAATAACAGCTTACCATGAAGCTGGACATGCTTTAGTTGCCAAACTAATAGCAAAAGACAATAGGGTAACTAAGGTGAGTATAATACCTAGTACAAGGGGAATGGGAGGATTTAGCTTAAATATTCCTCCTGATAAGATGTATCAAACCAAGAAAGACATAATATCAAGTATAATGATAGCACTTGGTGGAAGGGCAGCCGAAGAGATTATATATAGTAAAGAAGATATAACTACAGGTGCTTCATCTGATTTGGAAAAAGCTACAGATATGACTTTATCCATGATTGGAGTATATGGAATGGATGAGACTATAGGACTCTTGAACTATAATGTATTATCTAATAAAAATCTTGATGATGGAGCATTGCTAATCAGAGCTAAAGAAATTTTAGATAATCTTTACTCAGAAACAATCACTCTTTTAATGAATCATAGAAAAGAACTAGAGTCATTGACAATCAATCTTATAGAAAAAGAAGTATTAAATGAGGAAGAAATAAACAACATACTTTCCAAGATATAGTATGAAAATTCAACTTATATTAACTTGAAAAATCAAATAAAAAAGTGTATAATAGAATTATAAAGATTCTGTGGTGTGCGTTGGCTATGATAATTCAACCGACATAACAGACATGGGTGTCTGAGTTTATTATTGGATAACAAGCCCCTTTTAGGGGAAGTTAGAAGATAATAACAGGAACCCCCCTTTTAAAAAAGGCGGGCATGAATTAGATTAGATGACGGCATTATGGATATTTAAATCCTCTTAAGGTTAACCCTAAGAGGATTTTTTATTAGATATTTATTTTTCAAATCAATTTGTTAAATAATATTAGCTTAGTAAAAGCTACTCTTGAAATGCTTCTTTGTACTGAAGTTTATATAAATCATAATACATTCCTTCTTGAGCTAGCAGTCTTTGATGATTACCACTTTCCTTAATGACCCCATTACTTAAGACAATAATATTATCTGCGTGCTGTATAGTTGAAAGCCTATGGGCAACAGCAATAGTGGTTCTGTTTTTAATCAATTTTTGTAAAGCATCTTGTATTAATAGTTCAGTTTCTGTATCTATACTGGAAGTAGCTTCATCTAATATTAATATAGCAGGATTATATGCTAGTGTTCGTGCAAATGCAAGAAGCTGTCTTTCACCAGAGGATAAAGTAGAGCCTCTTTCCATAACTGGCTCCTTATATTTATGTGGTAATTTATCTATAAAATAATGAGCATTTACATGTTTTGATACTTCTATTACCTTATCATCAGGTATTTCCAAATTGTTTAAACGAATATTTTCTTCTATTGTACCTGTGAACAAAAATACATCTTGCAATACAACTCCAATATTCTCTCTTAACTGAAATTTATCATAATTTCTAATATTAATACCGTCTATTAATATTTCTCCTCGTTGTATATCATAAAACCTAGTAATAAGATTAATAATAGAAGATTTTCCTGCGCCTGTTGCACCAACAAAAGCCACAGTTTCCCCTGGATTAATTGTAAAGCTAATATCTTTCAATACCCAATTATCAGAGTCGTATGCAAACCAAACATTTTTGAACTCGATTTTACCTTTCATATGATTTATATTAATTGGAGTTTTTGGATTTTCTATTATACTATTATCATCTAGTACACTGAAAATTCTTTCACTAGATGCCATAGCTGACTGGAGTATATTATATTTCTCAGTTAGATCAAGAATTGGTTCAAAGAATTTTTGTAGATAATCTATAAATGCATATAATACTCCAAATTCAATAGCATTAGATATAACTTTTCCGCCTCCAAAGTATATTAGAACTGCAATACCTAAAGAACGCACCACTTCAATGGAAGGTCTAAAGATAGCAAATAAAGTTATTTCTTTTTTGGATGTATCTAAATAATCTGCATTTATACTATCAAATTGATATGCCATCTTATTTTCCTTTTTAAAGATTTGAATAATTCTCATTCCAGTAATATTTTCATTCAATGTGGAATTGATTTTAGCTAATTGAGATTTACCTACTCTATAAATAACTCTAATCTTATTTCTAAATATTATTGATGCTATTAAAATAAAAGGGACTAAGGCAAAAGACAGTAATGCCAGTGTTACATCCATATTAATCATAACGAAAACAATACCAACTAAAATAAATAGATCTTTAAAGAGGTTTACCAATACACCAGTATACATTTCATTAAGGGTTTCTGTATCATTTGTTACTCGAGTAACAAGTCTGCCAATTGGATTTCTATCAAAATAAGAAATAGAGAGGCTTTGAATATGTGAGAATACCTCTTGTCTTATATTGAATACTATTTTTTGCGAAGTATAATTAAGTATGAGTACTTGTAAATAGTTAAATATAAAGGCTAGTATGATAGAAAGTAAAAATATAATAGATACACTATTTATACCTTTAATATCTAATTCTCTAAAATTCATATAAGATTCATTGTCCAGTAGAATTCTATTTGATATGGATTCTTCATTAATGGAACCTAAGTAATAGTCACCATCTTCTTGAACAATATTAACCAAAGGGTAAGAATTTATCAAATTTCGATGGTTTTCATCTATAGTATCAACTCTTACATAATTATTTCCATTAAAGATAACGCCTTCATAGGGTGAATCTATTTCCATTTCATACATTGATTTTTTATATCCTGTTAAATGCTCATCTATAGTAATCTTAACTAGATAAGGTCTTAAAAGCTCTAGACCCGTAGCTACAACCATCATTATGATAGCTATTGAAAGGTAAATCCAATAGGGTTTAGCATATTTTAATAGTCGCTTCATAAGTCTTGAATCATAAGCCTTACCCAATATCTCATCATCATGAAAATCATTGCTCATAGTAATCCTCCTTAATCATTAATTAGTTTTTCTTCTAGTAGTTGCTTTTCGTATAAATCCGCGTATAGACCATTAAGTGCTAGAAGGTAAGAGTGAGTTCCTCTTTCAACGATCTTTCCATCGGACAAGAAAATTATCTCATCACAATTTTTTACAGTAGATATTCTGTGACTTATAATAATTGTAGTTCTTGTATTCATGATCTTACCTAAATTCTTAAGTATATTCTCCTCAGTTTCTGTATCTACGGCTGACAAACTATCATCTAGTACAAGAACTGAAGGTTCCTTAATTATTGCACGAGCAATGGAGGTTCTTTGTTTTTGGCCGCCAGATAATGTAACACCTCTCTCACCTAATATAGTTTGAAATTGGTTGGGAAACTCTATGATATTATCATAGACTTCTGCTAGTTGAGCTGCTTCAATGACTTTATCATAGGATGTAGATTCATCAAAACCAAATCCTATATTAGCTTCAATTGTTGAGGAAAACAGGAAGTTATCTTGAGGTACATAGCCAATATTTTCTCTAAGGGATTTAAGGGAAATTTCTTTAATATCAATATTATCAAATGATATACTCCCATCTTCAATATCATAAAGTCTTAATAATAGGTTTACAATGGTTGTTTTCCCACTACCGGTTCTACCCACTATTGCTAATGATTTTCCTTGATCTATGGAAAAACTTAGATTTTCAAGGGCATAAGTCTCTGAACCTGGATATTTAAAACTAACATTTTCAAATTTAACTATTCCTTTAGCCTTATCTAAGGAAATAGGATTTATAGGTTCTGGTATATCTGATACTTCATTTAAGATAGTATTAATTCTCTCCATAGATGCAGAACCCCTCTGTAAAATATTAATGACCCATCCCAATGCCATCATTGGCCAAATTAACAGTCCTAAGTATGAATTAAAAGCAATAAAATCGCCTAAAGTAATCCTATTCAATATAACTTCTTTACCGCCAAAAAAAATAACTAAGAGAAAACTAACTGAAGATATAAATTGTATAAATGGATGAAAGGTTCCTGAAACTAGGACTAAATCTAGATTCTTCTTTAAATTGTCATTATTTACTTCTGAAAACTTATTCAGTACTAATTCCTCTTGAACAAAAGATTTTATAACTCTAATACCAGAAAAACTCTCCTGAGTTGTATCTGTAAGGTCAGAAAATGACTCTTGAACAATTCTAAATCTCTTATGTATTATCTTTCCAAACTTACTTACAAATAAAAAAATAAAGGGTAAGGTAAATAATGCGATAGCAGTTAGTTTAATATTTGTAGTACGGGCCATCATAACAAATGAAAGAATGGTCATAAAACTAGAATCTACTATCATCATTATTCCCTGACCCATTGCCATTCTAACTGCATTAACATCATTAGTGGCATGAGCCATTAAGTCACCAGTTTTATGGGTATTAAAGTAGTTTGGTGAAAGTGTTAACAAATGATTAAATATCCTTTTTCTTAGATAATATTCAAGAGTACGGGAGGTACCAAAAATATAGATTCTCCAAGAATACCTACCAACACCAATAATTACACCGGTTAAGATAGTTAATAGTACATAATTTAATATTCTACTTGAACTTAAAGTGTTATTCTGAAAATCATTTGTCAGATTTCTAAAAATCTGGGGAACAACAAGCTGAACAGAATCAATAATTAAAAGCCAAAACACACCAATCAAATACTTCCATTTGTGTTTAGATACAAAGTCTTTTAGCGTCAGAAAAGATCTCATATTTTTTGTAATCTCCTTTTTTATATTTTTCACTAACATTTCGATACTCAAAACAAATTACCTATTATTATTATAATGTAAATTATAATAATTTACAGTAGTAAATAAATTATTTAATTATAAAGTATAAAAGTACTCATATTGTGGGACAATTACTTATAAGAAATGTGTGTAATTAAAATTAGGAGGTAAAGAAATTGGAATTAACAACAAAAGAACTTGTAAAAAAGATGATATTAGATTCACAAGAGATGGTAAGAGATTATGAAGTTCATTCAAAAAAAGTCAATGATACAGAAGTAGCAGACATATTTAAAAAATTTGCAGAAGAATGTGGATACCAAGCAGCAGAGCTCCAAAAAATATTGAAAGAAAAATTCTAAGAGATATAAGTTTTTTATGCATATATTTATATTTTGATTATAAGTCCTAATTTTGGGTAATAGAAATATATAAAATTACATGAAAAATTTTAAAGGGGAGATCTAGATGATAAATAAGTTTATTGAAGAAAAGAAGAAGAAAGCTGAAAGAGAAAAGAAGATGGAAACGGCTAAAAATGTTGCAGTAGGTACCGCTATTGGAACTGCTGTTGGTGCAGCTGCAGGATTATTATTTGCTCCAAAGTCAGGGAAAGAAACTAGGCAAGATATAGCAGATAAATCAAAGGAAGTTACTGAAAATATTAAAATGGTAGTGGATGAGAAAGTTGAGGCAGCAAAAGATTTGCAAGAAAAAGTTAAAATAGAAATCAAGAATGTTTATGATGGAATTAAAGAAAAAAAAGATGAACTAATGGATGATGTAGAAGATAATCTTGAAGATGTAGTAGTTGAATATGTAGAAGAGATTGAAGACAATATAGAAGATAAGCTTAATTAGGGGTGATACAATGACAACTCCTATAACAATACAAGACTTATTTAAGTTAATCCTATTTCTATTAGGCATTGGAGCTATGACTTATTTAATCTTGATATTAAAAAATATAGCTAAATTACTTAAGGGTGTAAACTCAATTTTAGATGAGAATGAGAAATCATTAGATGCTACACTTAAACAATTGCCTCATATAAGTGAAAATATTAATTCTATAACGAAAAATGCAGATCTTGCAATGAAAGAATTAACACCTGAGATTAATGGTTTAGTCCATAATATAAATGATATATCTGGTAAGGTTGGTTCAATTACAGACTCTATTGATAATACAGCAAATAAAGTTTTCGATACTTTTGATACAGTTTCAGAAAGTATATCTGAAACAGCCTTTGCATTTCAATATAATGCTAAAAACATTAATGAGTATATACAAATTGTTTTTGATATAATTGAAACAATTAAGAATAGAATTAGAAAAAAATAAGAACCCTTTAATGGGTTCTTTGTTATTAAATGACAAATTTGTAAATTTAATAAATATTGGATTTCAAAATTGTCAGATTACTGATATAATAGGTATGTAACTTAAAAAGTAAGTAGATAATTATAATTGGTATAATTAATATAATATATAATGAAAGGTTGACTATTAATGAAGAAGGTAAAAATTATATATAATCCATCTTCCGGGAGACAAACTACTGAAAGGAGATTGGATCGCCTATGCAAACTTTTATTAAATGATGGTTATACAATTAATAAATTCAATACTCAAAAAAAAGATGATGCTATGATTGAAACCATTAAAACATGTAAAGAAGATTGGGACTTGATAATTGTTAGCGGAGGAGATGGAACAGTCAATGAAGTTGCAACAGGAATAGCAAAAAGTGAGAAAAAAGTTCCAGTTGCCATCCTATCTTCAGGTACAGTCAATGATTTTGCAAACTATATGAAAATTCCTCAGAACATTTTAAGTTTCTATGAGATGATAAAAAGAGAAGAAGTGATAGATGTAGACTTAGGAATGGTAAATGATGATTACTTTGTAAATGTAGCAGCAGGTGGAATATTATCAAATGTTGGATATCAAGTACCTGTAGAAAGTAAAATGGTATTAGGTAGAATGGCTTATTACTTAGAGGGTTTAAGAGAACTAACTCTTCAAAACCTAGAATCTATGAAAATAAATATTGAGAGCGATGAGTATACAAAAGATGAAGAAATACTATTGTTTATTATATCAAATAGTTCTTCAATAGGTGGGTTTAAAAAATTGGCTCCTAAGGCGGATGTATTAGATGGGCTTTTGGATGTAGTTATTATAAAAAAATCAGGTGTTCAAGATTTAGCTAACATATTTTTTAGTATATTTAGCGGTGAACATATAAATCATCCTAATGTTATATATTTTAAATCTAAAGATATTAAACTAAGTACTGAACAAGTTATACCAATTGATATTGATGGTGAGTTTGGCGGGTATCTTCCTGCAACTTTCAAGATTGTACCTCGAGCATTTAGGATTTTAGTATGAGACATATAACTTTGTCAGGATAAGGAGAGGAGATTATGAAAATGAAAGAGAAATTTGAAGATATAGCTAATATCGAAAAATATTTAAGAAAAACTGATTATATAATAAGGCGAAAAGGTAGAGAAATTTTGGCAGATTTTAATATTACGGGCCCACAATTTACAGCTTTGCAGATTTTAATTAATCAAGGAACTATGACAATAGGAGAATTAAGTCAAAAAATGGCCTTAGCTTGTAGTACTATCACAGATTTAATTGATAGAATGGAAAAATCGGAGCTTGTGATTAGAAAAAAAGATGAGAAAGATAAGCGAGTTGTAAGGGTTGAAGTACTAAATAAGGGTCATGTTATTTTAGAAAAAGTTTTAAGCGCTCGTATCGAGTTCCTATCAGGGAAATTAAGTAACTTTAGTGATGAAGATAAAAATAAACTAAATATTGGATTGAAAGCATTGTATGAGGCTATGAATAATCAGATTGAGAGCTAGAACTGAATAAAGAGGGGATAATAATGAAAATTATTGATAATAGATACAAAATAGAAAAGGCATTTGAACAAAATGCTTATTTTGAATCCTATATAATATCTGATTTATGGGAAGACGATGAGACTAAGTATATGAAAATTTATGAGAATAATATTTCAAAAGAATTAGTTAACTATTTCGCAGATAATTTTATTCACCTATATAATATTAGACATGAATTCATACTATCCAGTGATAAATTTAATCTGGTTAATACTATAGATACAAAAAAAACAAATATGTTATTATACTATTCTTTAACTGAATATACTAATTCACCTCAATTGTCTAAGATAAAAGACAAGCTAGATTTAAGGCAACGACTTCACATAATCCTAGATGCTATGGAGGCTATAGATTTCTTGCATTTTAAAGGAGCTACTTATAGGTTATTAAACCCGTCTAATATCTTTGTATCAGAGAAGAATAATATTAAACTAACTGACTTATCTACCATTGTTGAAAAAACTCTTGCTGATCATTATGATGATTTCGAACGATATTTTATATCTCCTCAGGCCTTAATCAATAAAAATGAAAACGATAATAGGATAGACTATTATTCATTAGGCATCCTAATCAAATATTTGTTGTTACAGGATTTTTTAGTTGATAATATAAAGATATTTAAATACGATGAAATGCTTTTATTAACAGAAGAGCAAAAACTTACTTTGAATAATATTATTCATAAACTTACTAGGAGAGATTTTTCTACAGAAGATGTTAAACTAGTAGAAATAATTGATGAAATAAGTAATTTGTTTAATTTGGATTATTATTATGACATAAGAAAAAATAGAGATGCTTTATACTTTAATAATAGGATTATTAGCAGAGATAAAGAAATTGCACAAGTTATGGCAATAGATGAGGAAATAATAAATGGAAACAATAAAAGCAATGGGTTAGTCGTAAATGGAGATTTTGGTATGGGAAAATCTAGATTTCTCAACGAAATTTCTTTTAAGTTGAAACTGATGGGTCGTAATGTATATCATATCGAGGTTCACGAAAGTGAAAACAACGATTTATTGGATATGTCCAATATCTTAAAACAAACTATGAAGGATACGCCACCAGAATTAATGGAAAAGTATAGAAATGAGTTATCTAGGTTGCTTCCTGAGTTAAGATTAAATATTGAAGAAGATATTGAAACTGATTTAAGCCAAATGTCTGAACGCTTTAGATTATATAATAGAGTTGGTAATTATTTTACTGAGCTTTCTAAGGAAAACATAATGTATATTATCATCGATGATATACAAAACTGTAATAGTAATTTCTTAATGCTGCTAGATTACTTAATTAAAAATATAAAAAGTAATAATTTGTTTTTTATATTATCCTACGAAGTGGGCCGTGCAGATAAAAATTTTATAATAAAAAACAAATGTGAAGAATGGGTAAGAGAAACATATTTTACGGATATTGACCTTCATAAATTAGACTTAGAAGAAGTAGGGCTGATGATTCGAAATATATTGGGCATGTCGTATGTTCCCATGGAGCTAGCATCAGTATTATTTAAAGAAGGTCAAGGAAATCCTAGGTATATTGAATATATAATAAAACATTTATATAGTATTGGTGATTTATATATGAATGTTTCAGGAACCTGGTACAGGAAAGGGGATAGTTATGATGATCTATATTTCCCTTCTGATATTGACGATGCATTAAAAAAACAGATAACAATTATTAAAGAAAACTATTTTGAAGTATTTAAGGTTATGGTTATATTTAATGAAGTTTTATATAAAAAGATATTACTTAATATGGTAGATCTAAATCAGAAAAAATTAGAAGAAGAATTGGATGATTTAATTAGATTAAGACTCATCGATGAGAAGGTAGCTGATAGAGGATATAGTTATAGTGTAAACAATAATGATCTTAAGAAACTAATATATCATGAGCTTTCTCAGGATGAAAAGATTAAATTACACAGTAAAGCTGCGAAAGTAATACAAGAAATTGAATTTGAAAATCTAGATATGATGTTGGAAGAGTTACTATACCATTTGGATAGATCAAATCAATCAGATATAGCCCTAGAAATTATAATAAGTAAAGTAAAAAGTTTGGAAAATCAATACAGTCCCAATGCACGATTCTTACTTGAAAGAGCATATAATATTGTAAAAAACTCTAAGGGAACAACTAAGCTTGAGATTTTAGAGAGATTGGTGGATATATACTATCTAAAATCAGAGACAGAGAAAGGTAGAGCCTATTTAGATGAATATCAAAAAGAAGCTGAAAGAGTAAAAGATTTAAAGCATATTATTAAAGCTAAAACAACAATTATTGAGATTTATCATATAAGAATGCAATGGGAATCTGTGTATAAAGAGATACAAGAGATTGAAGATATTTCCAAAGCTAACAATTATATTGAAGGAATCATAGTTGTATTAACATTGAGAGCCAGGCCTGCTATTCAGAATAGAGAGCTTAAATTGTCAGAAGATATATTGCTAGAAGCCATAAGACTATCTGAACAATATGAAATAAATGATTATATGGGGACAATATATAACCGATTAGGCTTAACAAGATTTTTAAATGGTAATATAGAAAAGGCTATTGAAAATTATGAGCAGAGTATTTTTTATCATCAAAAAACTGGTAATTTAGTTGAAGCTACAAGACCAATAAATAATATTGGGACAATATATGCAGATTATTATTCTGATATTGATAAAGCTATGGAAAGTTATGAAAAGGGATTAAAGATTGCATCTAAATATGGAATTCAAGAAGTCGAAATTACCTTCTTAATGAATATAGCTAGTATCTATATAGATAAACATGAATTTGAAAGATCTCTTCAATTTGTTGAAGCAGCTAGAAAATCTGCGATAGAATTACAAGATATAAATAAGTTAGTTACCATTTATATACTAATGGGGCAGAATTATTTGAGTATTTCTGATTATAATAAGGCTTATGAATGTTATAATTATTTAAAAGAAATATATAAGAATAAAGAGATAGCAGATTTTGAGACAAATAGTAATTACCAGAATTTCCTAGGGGATTTTTATAGTTATTTAGGGAGCTGGGAAAAAGGTATAGAGCATTCAAGAATAGCTAGCGAATTATATAAAGAATTTAGTACCAAGGAATATTTAAGAGCACAATGTAGAATACTCTATCTTAAATATTTTGAGCAATCAATTTACCAAGTAGAAGAAATTGATAATATTCGGAATCTATACAAGGAAACTAAACTAGTACAAGATAGAAGATCTTCACTTTTACAGTTTTCACTAGTTAGTATTTTAGCAGAAGACCTAGATTATGCAAGGGAATTATTGAGTGAGGATGCAACACTAATAGGCTCTTGGGATAATGAATATTTGCAGAAATTGAGAAATATACTAATCATTTGTGTTGACCCTTTAAAAGTAGATATAAATCATTTGATTGCCATTATGGAGAGTCTTACAAAGAAAAATGAATATCTAGTAAAATCCTTCCTCATTATGAAAATTGGACTAATGCTATTTTCAAAAGGCGAATATAAAAAATCTTTAAAATATTTATTAGAAATTCTTGATAGTATTTACAAAGTGATTTTAACAATACCAGATTCTAAGTTGAAATTTAGTTATATCAAAAGCAGAAAAGTAGATTTAGTTAAAGAAAAGATTGCTATGGCTATCAAAGAGCTGTATAATAGCACAATAATCAATACTAAATTAGAGGATATTACTGAAGAAGACTTATATGATTATTTTGATATAACTAATATTATTGAAATCGTTGGAAGTGAAGAATTCGTTAAGATTAGTCAATTGGATTATTATGATGAAGTATTAGATATAAATAATATAGAGAGCCTAATTTCAAAACTAAGGGATGACTATGAATCTAATTTGAATCTAATTTTGAGTTACTTATGTAAAGAGTCATTTGCTAATAGGGGATTAATTTTAGATTATGATGAAATCAACAAAAATTACAAGGTGGTTTCATCACTAAATAATAATTCTAATCATATGGTTAATGAGAACATCCTAAATCTAGCGAATAGATCTAGTAAAGGCTTACTTATATCTAATAACACTAATGAAGCAAAAAGGAGTAGATATAAGGAGTTTTTATCCAATGAAATCAAAGGAATTATTTGTGTTCCTGTTATTATTAGTGAAGAAGATTCAAAAGTTGAACTAGATAGAAGAAAGCACTCTTTTGAAAAGGGTTACAGTAAAGGGTATATCTATTTAGAAACAGATAAAGTATTTAATAGATTTGATTATGAAAGATTGGAATTAGTATCAAATCTTTCCTATTTAGTATTTGTTAATCTAGATAATAATAAGCTAAAGTTAATGGCGACGACAGATAAACTTACGGGTACTTTTACTAGGAAATATTATGAAAGTAGATTTGACCAACTTCTTATTGATATGAAAGCAATCAATGGAAACTTTTCTGTATTAATGTTAGATATAGATAGATTCAAAAATATCAATGATACTTATGGCCATAGAAAGGGAGATGATGTACTAGCTGCTATAGGGAATGTATTAAAATCTACAGTTAGAAGTACAGATATTGTAGCTAGATATGGTGGGGAAGAATTCACTGTATTACTGAAAAACACTTTGGAAGAAGAGTCTAAGATAATAGCTGAAAAAATAAGGAAGAACATAGAAAATATTAAAATACAAGGTATAGAACAACAAATTACTGTAAGTATGGGTATATCTCTTTACCCACAGCACAGTCAATTTAAGGAAGATTTAACTGAAAAAGTGGATCAAGCACTATATTATGCAAAAGAGACCGGTAGAAATAAAGTAGTATTATGGAATAGTCAAATGGGTGATACAATAAATAGAATTGACAAGCTTGCTGGGATATTAACAGGTAATACTGAAGAAGATAATATTAATCTTTCAGCATTAATAGATGTTATTGAATTAATAAAAGAAAAAGGTAATGTAGGAGACAAAACATTCAAATTTCTAGGAAGACTACTAGAGACAATAGATGCAGAATATGCAACTATAGTACCTTTGAATAATGGTATAGAAACTAATAGATATTTTTCTCGTACTAGATTCAATGATAATTGGACTAAGATAACTTCCTTAAATAATAACATTATTGATAAAGTTATTAAAACAAAGAAAGGTGAATTCTTAATAGATTGGGATAACTTTGATAATGTTGACTCTTTATCCGGGCTACCAAATTGGCAATCAATAATGGTTTTACCAATGATTAAGGATGAAGATATAAAGGGTATACTATATATTTCTGCACCCTTGAAAAACAAAGAATTTGATTTCAATAGCTTTAACTTAGCTAAAAGTCTTGTTAATATCTTTACAGGTATTTTATAAATAATATTAATAATAGTACTATTATTTTTACTAATATGTTATAATGATAACATGAGTTATTAAGTTTTTAATACAAGTATGGAGCGAGGAGATTATGTCTAATAATACATTCACCTCAATAAAATATATTAAATTAGAAATGACCACAGGACCTTCTGTGGTCATTTCTTATGCACTTTAATTAAGTAATGAACTATACTAATGAATTTAAATGGAGGTAGTAATATGAAAAAAGTGTTTATTGATGGTAACAGCTTAACTTTGGAGGAGTTTATAAGAGTCACAAGGCAAGGAGAGAAGATTGAACTTACAAAAGAAGCAATAGTTAAGGTAGAAGAAGCTAGAGCACTAGTAGATAAGTTTGTTAATCAAAATAAGATTGTCTATGGTATAACTACAGGGTTTGGCAAGTTTAGTGATGTTGTAATTACTGGTGAAGAAACCAAAGTATTGCAAAGAAATCTTATTATAAGTCATGCCTGCGGAGTAGGGAATCCTTTAGATGAAGATGTAGTAAGGGGAATAATGCTACTTAGAGCTAATGCTCTTGCCAAAGGGTACTCTGGTATCAGGCTATCTACATTAAATACATTAATAGATATGGTAAACAAAGGAGTCCATCCGATTATACCAGAAAAAGGATCTTTAGGAGCTAGTGGTGATTTAGCACCATTATCACATATGGTACTTGTTATGATAGGTGAAGGCGAAGCTATATTCAATGGTAAGAGAATGTCTGGTAAAGAGGCTATGGCAAGTGCAAATATTAAAACTGTTGAATTAACATCCAAGGAAGGACTTGCTTTAATTAATGGAACTCAAGTAATGACATCTATAGGAGCCCTAACCATATATGATAGTATGAACCTTAGTAAGATTGCTGATATTTCAGCTGCTTTAACTGTAGAAGCTTTAAATGGAATAGTAGATGCTTTTGACCCAAGAGTCCATAATATAAGACCTCATGAAGGACAAATAAATACTGCAAAGAATTTACTAACTCTATTAGAAAATAGTTCCATGACTAGCAGACAAGGCGAAATAAGAGTACAAGATGCATATTCACTTAGGTGTATACCTCAAATTCAGGGAGCTAGCAAAGATTGCTTTAATTATGTAAGGGAAAAAGTTGAAATAGAGATGAATTCTGCAACAGATAATCCTTTGATTTTCTTAGATGAGGAAGAAGTAATATCCGGTGGAAATTTCCATGGTCAACCAATGGCTTTATCCTTTGATTTCTTAGGTATTGGTTTAGCGGAACTGGCAAATTTATCTGAAAGAAGGCTTGAAAGATTAGTGAACCCTTCTCTAAGTAATGGGTTGCCAGCATTTTTAGTAGAAAAAGGTGGACTAAACTCAGGTTTTATGATTGTACAATACTCAGCAGCATCTTTGGTATCTGAGAACAAAATCTTAGCACATCCTGCTTCTGTTGATTCAATTCCTTCTTCAGCAAATCAAGAAGATCATGTATCTATGGGAACTATAGCTGCTAGGAAAGCAAGAGAAATATTAGGTAATGTAAGAAAAGTCCTAGCTATGGAAATATTGGCTGCTTGTCAAGCTATTGATCTTAGAGGTAATAAAGGCTTAGGAAAAGGAACCAATATAGCTTATAATATAATCAGAGATAATATTAAACTTATTGAAGATGACAGAGTAATGTATATTGATATTAACAGTTGCGAGGATATAATTAAATCTGAGATAATAGTTAATAAAGTAGAAGAAGCAGTAGGTAAATTACTATAAGGGGGAGATTCGATGATTAACAATTTTGAGATTTCAAAATCTATGACTATTAAGTTGGATAATGAGCTACCGCCAATTCCTACATTTAAGAATGGCATAAGAAGAGCTCCAAAAAGGGAACTAAATTTGACACAGAGAGAAATTGAAATTGCACTTAAAAATGCCCTAAGATATGTACCGGAAGAGTTGCATGAAATATTGGCTCCGGAATTTCTAGATGAATTATATGTTCATGGAAGAATTTATGGATATAGATATAGACCTGAAGGAAATATACAAGGTAAACCAATTGACGAATATAATAGTAAATGTATAGAAGGTAAAGCATTTCAAGTTATGATTGATAACAATTTGGATTTTGATGTTGCATTGTATCCATATGAATTGGTCACCTATGGAGAGACTGGTCAAGTATGTCAAAACTGGATGCAATATAGATTGATTAAGAAGTATTTAGAGGAGTTAACAGACGAACAGACTTTAGTAGTTGCTTCAGGACATCCAGTGGGGCTATTTAAATCCTCTATTACTAGCCCAAGGGTAATTATTACAAATGCACTTATGATAGGTGCTTTTGATGATCAAGAACATTGGATTAAAGCTCAAGCTATGGGAGTAGCAAATTATGGACAAATGACAGCAGGAGGATGGATGTATATTGGACCTCAAGGAATAGTCCATGGAACATATAATTCTATTTTAAATGCTGGTAGGATAAAGCTAGGAGTAAAAGACGATGGTGATCTAAGGGGTCATATGTTTGTAAGCTCAGGATTAGGTGGTATGAGTGGAGCACAAGGTAAGGCTACAAAGATAGCTAATGGTGTAGGAATCATAGCCGAAGTAGATTATTCAAGAATAAAAACTAGGTTAGATCAAGGATGGATAGACAAATCTTTTAATGATTTGAAAGAACTTTTTGAATATGCCCATAGTTATATGGCAAAAAAAGAAGCAGTAGCAATTGCATACCACGGTAATATTGTAGATTTATTAGAGTATGCAGTTAATAATAATATCCACATAGAACTACTGTCAGACCAGACATCATGCCATGCTCCTTATGATGGTGGCTATTGCCCACAGGGATTAAATTTTGAAGAAAGAACAGATATGCTTGAAAAAAATAAAACTCAATTTATTAAACTTGTAAATGAATCATTAATCCATCATTTTGAACTAATTAAAAAACTAGTAGAAAAGGGAACTTACTTCTTTGACTATGGAAATAGCTTTATGAAGGCGATATACGACGCAGGAGCTAAAGAAATCTCTAAGAACGGAATAGACGAGTCAGAAGGTTTTATCTTCCCATCCTATGTAGAAGATATTATGGGGCCTATGTTATTCGACTATGGCTATGGACCATTTAGATGGGTTTGTTTAAGTGGAAAACATGAAGATTTAATAAAAACTGATAAAGCTGCTATGGAATGTATAGACCCTAATAGAAGAGGTCAGGATAGAGATAATTATATTTGGATAAGAGATGCAGAGGCTAATGGACTTGTTGTAGGTACTCAAGCTAGAATTTTATACCAAGATGCACTAGGAAGAACTGAAATAGCATTAAAATTCAATGAAATGGTTAGAAATAAAGAAGTTGGTCCAATAATGTTAGGAAGAGATCATCACGATACAGGTGGTACTGATTCACCATTTAGAGAGACTGCAAATATAAAAGATGGTAGCAATATTATGGCGGATATGGCAACACAATGTTTTGCAGGTAATGCTGCTAGGGGAATGAGCCTTATTGCTCTTCACAATGGTGGAGGAGTAGGCATAGGGAAATCAATCAATGGTGGTTTTGGAATGGTATTAGATGGTTCAGAAAGAGTAGATAATATACTTAAGACTTCTATGCCATGGGATGTAATGGGTGGAGTAGCAAGAAGAGCTTGGGCTAGAAATGAAAATTCAATTTCAACTTGTGTTGAGTACAACAATAAGTTTAAAGATACAGACCATATAACAATACCGTTTGTGGCAGATGATAATTTGGTAAAGAGATTGGTCGAAGAAAAACACAATAAATAAATGGGGGTATTTCAATGGCAAGAATTGTTCAATGTGTACCAAATTTTAGCGAAGGAAGAGATAAAGCAATTATTGAAAAGATAGTTGAAGAAATTAGAATAGTAGATGGCGTGAAGCTATTAGATTATTCCATGGATAAAGATCACAATCGTTCAGTAGTTACTTTTATTGGTGAACCAGAGCAGGTATTAGTAGCAGCTTTTAATGCATGTAAAAAAGCATCTGAGTTAATAGATATGAGAAACCACTTAGGTGAACACCCTAGAATGGGTGCAACGGATGTTATTCCTCTAATTCCAATATCGGACATAACTATGGAAGAATGTGTAGAACTAACTAAGGAATTAGGCAAGAGAATTGGAGAAGAACTTAATATTTCAGTTTACTTATATGAAAAATCAGCTAGCTCCCTAAGTAGAGAAAATTTAGCTGATGTAAGACGTGGACAATACGAAGCTATGGCGACTAAGTTAAAGGAAGAAAATTGGGCGCCTGACTATGGTCCGATAGAGCTAAATGTAAAGGCAGGAGTTACAGCAGTTGGAGCAAGGATGCCTCTAGTAGCCTTTAATGTTAATCTAGGAACAAATGATATTAATGTTGCAAAAAATATTGCAAAAGCAATGAGAGCAAACGGTGGAGGATTCAAGTACTGTAAAGCTTTAGGAATAGAGATCAAAGAAAGAAATATTGTACAAGTAAGCATGAATATGGTAGACTACACTAAAACACCATTGTTTAGAGTGTTTGATGCTATAGAAAGAGAAGCAAAAAGGTATGGAGTAAATGTTATAGGTAGTGAAATAATTGGATTACTCCCAATGGCAGCCATGTTAGATGTAGCAGACTATTATTTAAGAGTAGAAAATTTTGACCATAACCAAATCTTAGAAAAAAGAATGATGGAATAGGTGATAAAATGAAAGCTACTTTGGTTATAAAAGACATAGACAACTTAATAACCTTAAAAGGTGAAAACAAACCAAGGATTAAAGAAACATTAAAAGATATAGGAATAATTAAAAATGGTATAATTGCTCTAAATGGTGAAAAGATAATTTATATAGGTGAAGGTGCATTACCATCAAATATTATGATGGATGAAGATACTATTGTATTAGATGGTAAAGGAAAAACCGTAACTCCTGGCTTAGTTGATTCTCATACACACGTAGTCCATGGTGGTTCTAGGGAAAATGAATTAGCAATGAAGCTAAAAGGAGTACCTTATTTAGACATACTAGCAGCAGGAGGTGGTATTCACTCCACTGTGAAATCAACTAGAACAGCTACATTTGAAGAATTATATAATCAAGCAAATAAAAGCTTGAACATTATGCTTGAATTTGGAGTTACTACAGTAGAAGCAAAAAGTGGATATGGTATAGATGATTTTGATACTGAGTTAAAGCAATTAGAAGTGGCTAATCAACTAAATAAAGATCATCCCATTGATATTGTTTCAACCTTTATGGCAGCTCATGCTATACCAAAAGAATATAAGGAAAATTCAGATGAGTTTGTAGATATTATTATTGAGGATATGATACCAGAAGTATCTAAAAGAAATTTAGCAAAGTTTTGTGATGTTTTCTGTGAAGAGGGTGTATTCACAATAGATCAATCAAGACGCATTTTGTTAGCAGCGAGGGAATATGGCATGGGAGCTAAACTTCACGCTGATGAAATTGAACCCTTAGGTGGAGCTGAACTGGCAGCTGAGGTTGGATGCATTACAGCTGATCATTTAATAGCTGCGTCAGATGCTGGAATTACCCAAATGGCTGAAAAAGGAGTAATAGCGAATCTATTACCTGGCACAAGTTTTAATTTACAGACAGGTAAGTTTGCTAGAGCTAAAAAAATGATAGAAGAGGGAGTTCCCATAGCATTATCTACAGACTATAACCCTGGAAGCTGTCCAACGGAAAATTTACAACTTATTATGAGTTTTGCAGCTTTAATATATAAATTAACTCCTGAAGAAGTTATTACTGCTGTAACTATTAATGGTGCCAGTGCTTTAGGTTTGGAAAAAGAAATTGGTAGCTTAGAATTAGGGAAACAAGGAGATATAGTAATTTTCGATGCACCAAATCTAGAATATGTCCTATATCATTTTGGAATAAATCATACAGATAAGGTAATTAAAAAAGGTAAAATTGTATATGAAAAATTAAAACCATTGTTTAACTAAATAACTGAGACTTTTGGCTTGAGGAAAAACAATCCCAAACTAAAAGTCTCTTCATTATGGAGGAAGAGGATTGAATGATAAAAGAACTAATTAGAGCATTTTCATTAATATTTGTGGCTGAAATGGGAGATAAAACCCAAATAATAGCAATGACCTTTGCAACTCAGTATAAAGTAAAAGAAGTTATTTCTGGGGTTGTAATAGGTGTAATATTAAATCATGGTATAGCAATAATCTTGGGTAGATTTCTATCAAAAGTTATACCTATGAATTTAATTCAAATTATTGCTGGTCTTATGTTTGTTATATTTGGTATAATGGCTTTAAAAGATGAAGAAATGGATGATGCTAATAATAAAAGAATTTTTAGTCCTGTCGTAACTGTAGCATTGGCTTTTTTTATTGGAGAACTAGGAGATAAAACTCAGCTTACAGCAATGACATTATCAACTGAAGGAAATTATCCATTATTCATACTAATAGGATCTACCTTAGGAATGGTGGCCACATCAGGATTAGGTATATTTGTAGGTAGTAGAATTGGGGACAAAATACCCGAGATGTTTATAAAATTAGCTTCATCAATAGTTTTTATATTATTTGGTAGCATAAAATTAGCAAATACACTTCCAAAAGCCTATATTAATATATTAAATATAGTATTATACTTATCAGGGATAATAATTATTGAATTGTATTTAGTAAAGAAATTAATTGTCAATAGAGGAAAACATGAAAAATCTCCTATGCAACAAATCTCTTTAGAGCTTTATAATCAAACAAAACTCTTAAAAGAAAAATTGGATAGTATTTGTTTAGGTAAAGAAAATTGTGGAGAATGTATTGGAAGTCATTGTCTAATAGGTTATACTAGATTTATATTAAATGAAGCAAGAGAAAATGAAAATTATTATTCTGAAGTAAATGTAGATATAAATTCCTTGATAAAAAAGGAATATGATATCAACAAGGTTATAGAGGCATTAAGTATGATAATATTAGACTCCATTAATAATGGCTGGAATAAGGAAGAAGATTTTGTTGTAAATAAGATAAAGTCTTCATTAGAAATAATTCTGTTTGGTGGAAAATTGAACCATACTGTAGAACTAGAGACATATTTAAAAGAAACTAAAATGAGAAATAATAAGTATGGTTTATTATTAGAAAAAAGAATTAATTCAATTTTGCATTAGTAAAAATAATATTTTAAAAAGGGAGGAAATAGCATGTCTGAAAATCAATATGTGGTATTTAAATTAGGGAAAGGTGAGTTTGGTATTGACATAATGAATGTAAAAGAGATTAGTCCTTATGAAGAATCGATTTCATTGCCAAGTACACCTAATTTTATTGAAGGTGTAATAAACTATAGAGGAAATGTAATACCAATTATCAACTTGAAGAAAAGATTATTATTAGGAGAATCAGAGATAACTAAAGATACTAGAATTATTGTTATTAATTTAGATAATAAAGAAATCGGATTTATAGTTGACGAAGCTTCACAGACTGTTAGATTAAATGACGATCAAATAGATGAAGCCCCTACATTTATTGCAGGAGTTGATAAAAAATATATTACAGGTGTAGGCAAACTTGATGAAAAGAGATTGTTGATTTTGATAGATCTTAAGAAAATATTATCACAGGATGAAATAGAAGTAATACAAAATCTAGAGGTTTAAATAATATGAGGGGTAAGCAAATCAGCTTGGAGAAGTTGAACTCTATATTAGAAAGTACTATAGAATCAATTAAAGGTAGCAAGGATGAGATATTAGAGATTGTTGTTACATCTAGAGATGAGTGCAATAAGATTGAAGAAGAAATTAAGTTGTTGCAATCTAAGATTAATGATATTTTACTAGAAACAGAAATACTGGAGGATAATGATAGAAAATATCGTAATGTTTTATCCAATAAAAGCAAGAATTTCAATATATTTAATGAAAGTGAAATTAGGGAAGCCTATGATATTGCAAATGAGAACAGGATTAAGCTCCTACTAAAGAGAGAAGAAGAAAAAAACTCAATTGAGAAACGTAGTGAATTAGAGAGAAGATTGAAGAGCTCCTATGTAGTATTTACAAAGGCAGAGAATATTAGTAAGCAGATTAGTGTAGCAGCTGAGTATTTAATGGGGAATGCAGGTAATATTGCAGATACAGTTGATGAATTAAGCAAAAGACAATACTTAGGGATAAAGATTATAGAGGCACAAGAGGAAGAAAGGCATAGAGTTGCAAGGGATATGCATGATGGGCCTGCTCAAGGTTTAGCCAATATTATAGTTAAGGCTGAACTGTGTGAGAGGCTTATGGATATGGATTCAGTTAGAGCAAAAAATGAACTTCATAGTTTAAAAGATATTATCAGGGGAACCTTAAAAGATGTGAGAAAGATAATTTATGATTTAAGACCTATGTCATTAGATGATCTTGGGCTAGTTCCGACTTTAGAAAGATTTATTTCTATTTTTGAAGAAGATACGGGAATAAAAGTCAGCTTAAAGAAACTTGGAGTATTTAATTCTTTGGAATCAGCGATTCAAATAGCTATTTTTAGAATTGCTCAAGAATCATTAAATAATATCAGAAAACATTCTAAGGCAAAATCTGCTTCTATTATTTTAGAAAAATCTGTATCAAGATTAAATTTATCAATTATAGATGATGGCATAGGATTTGATATAAGTAGTTCTAAAGAAAAGTATAATTCGATATCAAGTGGATATGGGTTAATTAGTATTAAAGAGAGAGTTGAATTGTTAAATGGAAACCTTCATATTTCATCTTCTGCAAATCTAGGAACTAAATTAAGCATATTCATACCCTTAGGAGAGGAGGAGCAATCATGAAGGAAAAAACAATTAGAATACTTTTAGCTGATGATCACAGATTAATTAGAGAAGGAATAAAACAAATATTGGAATTAGAGGATGATTTTATTGTTATTGGACAAGCTGGTGACGGGGAAGAAGCTTTCAATATGGTTACAACATTAATGCCAGATGTAATTTTACTAGATATTAATATGCCTAAGTTAAATGGAATTGAAACCCTTAGAAAGTTCAAAGATTTGGGTATAAAATCAAAAATCATAATTCTAAGTATTCATGAGGATAAAGAATACATAATGAAAACTTTAAAATTAGGAGCTGATGGATATATATTAAAGGATTCATGTGCTGATATTTTGATAGAAGGAATTAGAAATGTAGCAAGGGGAGAGAAATATATCCAACAAAGTGTTGCCAAATTATTGGATGAGTCACATAATAGTGATGGGTATTGTAGTATTAACCTTGCAAAGATAAAATCATTAACAAAACGAGAGTATGAAGTACTAATTCTTATTGCAGAAGGACTAAATAATAAGGATATTGCAGTTAGGCTGTATATTAGCGAGAAGACTGTCAAAAATCATGTGTCTAATATTTTTAGGAAACTTGATTTAAATGATAGAGTACAAGCTGCAATTTTTGCATATAAAAATGATATTAAAAAATTATAAAAGACCAGTAGAATTATATCTTCTGGTCTTCTATATATTGTAGTACATAATTTTTAAAAGCTTCGCTAAGGGGAGATAACTGTCTGCTCTTATGGAAAGCAAAATAGAATTTTCTTCTAAAGTCTATACCATCAAGATAGAAGACTTTGTACTTATCTAAAGCAATGTCACTATTAATGGCTTTTTCTGATAAGAAGCTAACTCCTACACCTAATGATACTAATTCTTTAATAGTCTCAGTATCTTCAATATAGGCAGCAACATTAAGCTTGCTTACAGGAACCTTTGATTTTTCTAATAGGCTCTCAACTAAACCCCTTGTTCCAGAACCTTCTTCCCTTAATAAAATCTTATCATTAAATAAAACATCTTTACTTATTACAGAATAGTTATCTTCAGGATACTTTGAAGAGTTAGGAGTAATTAGAACTAATCTATCTTCCATCAGATCAATATATTTAATACTATTTGAAGAATATTTAGCACCTAATATTCCAAAATCTGTTTCACCATCTAATATTCCTCTAACTACTTTTTCTGAATCTTTATCATTTAAAGAAAAGGTTACATCTGGGTAAGTATTTATGAAATTCTTTATTATTGAAGGAAGTAAATATTTTCGTGGAACTGAACTAGAATATATGTGTAAATGTCCTTGTATTTTACCTTGATAAGAAGCCAAATCAAACTTTGCCATCTCACAGGAATTTAATATATTTATTGCATATTTATATAGTAAATTACCTGCATCTGTTAAAGTTATTTTTTTACCATATCTATTTATTAATAAAGTACCTAGCTCTTTTTCTAAGTTTTGTATATGGTTAGTCACTGTAGGTTGAGTAATAAAAAGTCTCTCAGCTGCTTTAGAAAAGCTTTTTAGTTTTACAACCTCAACAAATGTCTCCAATTGCCTAAAATCCATTATAACACCTCTTTATAAATTATTCTTAATAATAACATACCTATACATATTATCACATTACCTACATTGTACCAAAGAAAACATATTAAGCTATAATAATTTTAACAAATTTATCTATATTATAAAAGAACAAAATATCTATAAGTAACCTTGTAATTATTAATTTTAATAATATGTGAAAATGATTATATAAACATAAAATAAAATTTTCAAGAATGGTTGACAATATAACATAAACCATATATAATAATAAAAGTCAGCTGAGACATTAAACAAACTTAAATCAAAAACGATTTAAAAAAAGTTTAAAAAAACGGTTGACAGCAAATGAAAAATTTGCTATACTAAGTAAGTCGCCTCGTGAGGGACGACGATGAACCTAGATAACTAAACAGTGTGAGAAACTTTGAA